>NZ_JACJON010000037.1 GCF_014695585.1 Microcoleus sp. FACHB-831
CGTTCATCGCGGCTGGAATCTCTTTTGTGAAGGAAAATGTCTCTTTTTATACAAAAATAGCCTTTTTATCTCCGTAATTTCCGATTGTGACAGTTGTGGGTGCGGAATGTGGGTTATATCGAAAAAGAGCTGCACAGCGCTATTGGCAACGGTTTGAATAAAGCTCTGGGAGGGCTGGAAACAGTAAACCACATTAAAGCATTTCATCTTGGTTTAAATGTGAGAAATAGGCGATTTTACCCTAGTGACTATTAGCTTTTTAACAACGCCAAGTTTAAAGACAAATATCATCACAGATGTTTCTATCGCTTTCACTAACATTAGGATTCGTTTTGAGATAATCACGAATCCAAAGGCAACCCTTTTTGAGTAAGTTATTCAGTTTCTCATCTAAATCTAAAATTAAATCATCAGGATCAATATTCCACAATCTCACTGTTTTGTCAGAGCTAGCAGAAGCAATCCTTGAACCATCAGGGCTAAAACTTACTTCATTGACCCGATCAGTATGTCCTTCTAGAGTTTGCAACAGCTTCCCCTCAACACTCCACAATCTCACAGTTTTATCAGCATCAGCAGAAGCAATCCTTTGACCATCAGGGCTAAAACTTACTTCATTGATCTGGTCAGTATGTCCTTCTAGAGTTTGCAAGAGTTCTCCATTAACGCTCCATAATCTCACAGTTCTATCAGCACCAGCAGAAGCAATCCTTTGACCATCAGGACTAAAACTTACTCCCCAAACCTGGTCAGTATGTCCTTCTAGGGTTCGTAATAGCTTCCCCTCAACGCTCCATAATCTCACTGTTTTATCAAAGCTAGCAGAAGCAATCCTCTGACCATCAGGACTAAAACTTACTCTCCAGACCCGATCAGTATGTCCTTCTAGGATCTGCAACAGCTTCCCCTCAACACTCCACAATCTCACAGTTTTATCAGCACCAGCAGAAGCAATCCTTTGACCATCAGGGCTAAAACTTAGTCCCAAGACATAATCACTATGTCCTTCTAGAGTTTGCAAGAGTTCTCCATCAACGCTCCATAATCTCACCGTTTTGTCAGAACTAGCAGAGGCAATCCTTTGACCATCAGGGCTACAACTTACTCCCCACACCCGATCAGTATGTCCTTCTAGAGTTTGCAACAGCTTCCCCTCAACACTCCACAATCTCACCGTTTTGTCAGAACTAGCAGAGGCAATCCTTTGACCATCAGGGCTACAACTTACTCCCCACACCCGATCACTATGTCCTTCTAGGATCTGCAACTGCTTCCCCTCAAAACTCCACAATCTCACCGTTTTGTCAGCACCAGCAGAGGCAATCCTTTGACCATCAGGGCTACAACTTACTCCATAGACCCGATCCGTATGTCCTTCTAGAGTTTGCAAGAGTTCTCCATCAACACTCCACAATCTCACAGTTCTATCAGCACCAGCAGAAGCAATCCTCTGACCATCAGGGCTACAACTTACTCCATAGACCCGATCGGTATGTCCTTCTAGAGTTTGCAACAGCTTCCCCTCAACACTCCACAATCTCACCGTTTTGTCAGAACTAGCAGAGGCAATCCTTTGACCATCAGGGCTAAAACTTATTCCCAAGACATGACGACTATGTCCTTCTAGAGTTTGCAAGAGTTCTCCATCAATGCTCCATAATCTCACTGTTTTGTCAGCACTAGCAGAAACAATCCTTTGACCATCAGGGCTAAAACTTATTCCCCAGACGTGATCAGTATGTCCTTCTAGGATTTGCAACTGCTTTCCCTCAACACTCCACAATCTTACTGTTCTGTCAAAACTAGCAGAAGCAATCCTTTGACCATCAGGGCTAAAACTTACTCCATAGACCCGATCACTATGTCCTTCTAGAGTTTGCAATAGCTTCCCCTCAAGGCTCCATAGTCTCACTGTTTTATCAGCACTAGCAGAAGCAATCCTTTGACCATCAGGGCTAAAACTTACTCTCAAGACCGCATCGATATGTCCTTCAAAAATACTTAGAAGTTTGCCATCTGAGTTCCAAAGTTTGACAGTCCGATCGTCACTTACTGAAGCAATCATTGAACCATCTGGACTAAAAGCAACACCATTTACTTCTCTAGTGTACCCGAGCTGATTCTGTTCACTAATTTCATAGTTTCCTTGCTGTAGTCTTTCAATAACATTTCTTTTTAAATCCTCTGAAGGCTCCTGAATATTACGCAATTTGATGCCTGCTTTAACAGCAAACACTAAAGAACTTAATTGTTGTTTTAACTGTAATTCCTTTTGAGATAAATTCAATAACTCTTTAATTCGTTCGATATCTTGCTGTTCCTGAGACTGACGACTGGCTAGAATAAATTCTCTTTCTTTGGGATCTTGAATACATTCACTTTTTTGTTTTAACCAGTCTTGAGCTTCTACCAATAACGCTCCTCGTAGCAAAGCACCATTATCTTTAACGCTATTTTCCCATCTATCTTTTTCAGCGCGTAACCGATCTTGCCATTTCCGAAATTCCCGATCTTCTTCCATCCACTCGCGCAGACGCTCCCATCCTCTAATTAAAGCTTCATGGACTACTTCAACAGTCGGTTGTTTTTTGTCTTCATCGCGTCCTGTAACCACTAAACGAGCTTCTGCATTAGCTAACGTAGTAACTAACTCCCAATTTTCTGCCCCAATTTCTTCACGGGTAGCTATGCGACGAGTATCATCGGTATTTTCGCCAAAACGCACTAATTGGGTAAAGATATGCTTAACTCTATTTTGCTCATCTTCCTTTAATTCCTGATAAATTTCTTCAGCATGATTAGCTAAGGCTTTCTCAACTCCGCCGATTTCATCATAAGCAGCGATTGTTAATTGACTATTACTTTGGTTTTGCCACAATTTTTCTAAGCAAAACTCTAGTAACGGTAACTCACCAGGGTTATTTTTAACTGCATCTAAGATTTTTGTTGTCAATCCATCCTGAATTTTAAGATTGACTTTTCGCGCGGGTTCTTCAATGGCTGCTTGTAATTCCTCTTGCTTCATTGCGAGGATAGTTTCTGGTTTCCATTTTTGCAATACTTCTCCTAAACGTTGATCCGCTATTGCGTGTCCATAAAAGTCTGCTCTGAGAGTAATTGCCAAAACAATATTAGGGGTCTTTGTTTCACGTTCTGTATTAATAACTTCTAGTAATTGAGATATAAAAATATTTCGTTCATTTTTTTCGCTGCAAAGAGTATAGACTTCTTCAAATTGATCTACGAAAATCAGAAACCGATGCTTAGATTGATTTTCTTGCAAACTGACATCTAAAACATCTTTTAGAGTTAATTCACCTGTTTTAAAATTGTTGGCGTATTTTTTAGCTTGAGTAATACATGCCAGTTTATCCATCTCTGGCTCTAACAATGATAACAGCTCATTAGCTAGTTGAAAGAAGGGATTATTTGTAGGTCTGAAAGTAATAAATTTCCATCCTCCCAGTTCCTCTAATTTAGGAATGAGTCCGGCAAAAACCACTGAAGACTTACCGCTGCCAGAGTTACCAATCACAGCTAGGAAAGGTCGTTGTTGTACGGTATCCACTAAGGTTTTAGTAAATTTATCTCGCCCGCAGAAAAAGGCTGCATCTTCTTTTGTGAAAGGTGATAAGCCTTTATAGGGGCATATTTCAGGAATTACAGGCTTTTTAGTCAGTATAGAGGTATTAGACTGACCCTCTTGAGTCTTATCTGACTCTGTAGGGGTAACAGATAGTGCATCTGTCTCTATACCAGCGATCGCTTCCCAAGACACGTCTAGCACTTGGCAAATCTTACGAAAGCTTTCTGAACTAATTTCTTTACCCGCAAAAAATGCTTGAACCGTTGTGCGAGATAGCTCTGCTGTGTCTGCTAACTCCGTCTTGCTTGAGAAGCGGCGCAAAGCTGTGTTGGCTTTTTGAAGACCATCTGAAGATGCCTTAAGCTTTACTCGTGCCATTTTGCAGTTGATTATAAGTGATTTTATTTAGCTGAACACAAGTTGAACAGTCAGCATACAAAAATTCTACACTAACAAACCTTTGCCTAGTCAGCGGTTCAGAAATTTAAGCTGACAATTTAAGAGTCCACCAAGAAATAACTCTAATGACCTCTGACACATCTCCGAATGCTTTGCCGCAAGACAGCAGCGCCGTTGACTTGGAAAATACCAAAGTGATGGCGCTTCTTGCCGAAATTGAAGACCTAAAAGCTTGCTTTCAGCAGATCTTATTGAAAGAGAAAAACGACTACGACTCTCTCAATAAGTCTTATGGCGGTACTGACTGATTAATAGGAGACCTTAACATTATGCGCTCTAAATGTCCCTTTCTCACGACTCATCCTCATCTTAATCCGCCCCCTTGTCAATGGATAGAGATCGACACAGAAAACTCGCCCAAAGAAAAACTTTTCTGCTGCAAATGCTGTTCTCAAATTAACAAAGTTGACCTAGAAGAAGTTTTGGAGGAAGAAGTACAAGGCTCAAGGGTAATTACGATTTTAGGAATCTTCTTCATTGTGCTGGGGATTATCCTTACAACCCAACCTCAACAAGTCCACTCTCCCAACCCCGAAGAAACTTATTCCCAACAGCACAAATAAGACGTATTGAGAAACCGGGCTTTTCTTTGTAAAACTATCAAATACACTAACGAATTTAAAGGAACCCGGTTTCTTTCTTATCCCACAACAAAATTCTTGGTTTTGCACAAAAAATGATCTTAGGAGAAAGAACCATGTTAAAAACTGCTTCAAATTCCTCAGCTATCATGCTTGTAAAATTAACAACTTTTCGCATATCCACGATCACTTTCGCCTATCTTTTGGCTTGTGTTATCATCTATTCCTTAATCTATCCAATTTGCAATTTCCTCTATTGTCTTGATGACACATCCTTCTCGCTTCTCTCTCAGTCCTGGTTTCCGCGTACCAAGTTTCTTGGTTTAATTCGCTGGGCTTACAATTGGGAGGTCAAAGGATTATCCTTTATTTACAGGAAAATGACCAATGAAGGCAAAACTACCGAAGAAATTGCTGTTGTACTTTATAACCTACGCATAGAAAAACGAGAAAAATATCAGCTTGTCACTCCTACCAAAGAACGTCAGGAAATTTATAACCGAAATTTAGCTCTGTATAAAGATCGTATTGCGCCCACCCTCGACTATTTACGAACAGTTAAAGCCTATACCTGGGAAGAAATTGCGGCCAAAGCAATGACACCGGATAAAGAGACAAACAAAAGATTTGGTGTAAAATAACCCGTAGGGGACACGCCTCTTTCGTGTCCTCTTCTCGTAAATCCCCTGATAACCGTTATTTATCTCCATTTGCAGAGGAGAAACAATGAAGATTAGGCAAATTCCCCATTACACCAAACCCGATGAATCAATAATTATTATCGATGAAGCCGAAACAGATTCATTTTTGTCTGATTTAGAAGCCGATTTAATCGCTGATTTTAATGCGACTAAAACCCAAGAGATCGTAGGATTCGATCAAATTTATATCGACCTACAGATTGAGGGGAGCATAGTCACTTTAGCTTATGATAGTATGGCAGGGCTTTCTCTGGAATGTACTGATAAGATTCTCAGAGAAAAGATTATTACATATTTGAAAAATCTATTACATATTTAGAAATTTTTCTGGTGTTGATAACTCTTTATTGAAACGCAAACTTGTAGAAATTAGGGCTGGCATTGCCAGCCCTACTAATTTAAAACTCTACAGTCAAAGGCGCACGCGGGAATGGAATCACATCGCGAATATTCCCCATCCCTGTCATAAATTGCACTAGCCTTTCAAACCCCAAACCAAAACCAGCGTGCGGTACAGTTCCATATCGGCGTAAATCCAAATACCACCAATAATCTTCTGAATTTAACCCTTGAGCTTTAATTCTGCGCTCTAGTACATCAAGACGTTCTTCGCGCTGCGATCCCCCAATAATTTCCCCAATTTTGGGAGCTAAGATATCCATAGCGCGAACTGTCTTCTCATCATCGTTCAAACGCATATAAAAAGCTTTAATCTCTGTGGGGTAATCAGTGAGAATGACGGGCTTTTTGAATACTTCTTCAGCTAGATAGCGCTCGTGTTCTGACTGCAAATCTAAGCCCCATTTGACAGGATATTGAAATTGCTTGTCTGCTTTTTCCAAAAGCGCGATCGCATCTGTATATGTCAAGCGCTCAAACTGATTATTGATAATATTATCAGCCGTAGCCAAGACTGACTTATCAATCCGCTCATTGAAAAATGCCATATCTTCCGGGCAAGTTTCCATCACGTACTTGAAAACGTGCTTGAGGAAAGCTTCTGCTAAATCCATATCACCTTGCAAGTCGCAGAAAGCCATCTCTGGCTCTACCATCCAAAACTCTGCTAAGTGACGCGAAGTGTTAGAATTCTCTGCACGGAAAGTAGGGCCAAATGTGTAGACATTGCTAAAAGCCATCGCCATAACTTCGGCTTCCAACTGTCCGCTTACTGTTAAATAAGCTGGCTTGCCAAAAAAGTCTTTACTATAATCTACTTCTTTAGCTTCTGTCAGGGGAACATCCTTTAAATTGAAGCTGGTGACGGCGAACATTTCCCCTGCACCTTCGCAGTCGCTAGCGGAGATAATGGGGGTGTGAATCCATAAGAAACCGCGTTCTTGAAAGAATTGGTGGATAGCGCGGGCACAAGCATTCCGTACTCGAAATACTGCGCCAAACGAGTTGGTGCGCGATCGCAAATGCCCGATCTCGCGCAAAAATTCAAACGAGTGTCCTTTCTTTTGCAGCGGATATGTCTTTGGATCTGCGTCCCCGTATACTGTCACATTTGACGCTTGTAACTCAATCCGCTGCCCTTTTCCAGGAGAAGCCACTAAAATACCAGCAACTTCGAGAGAAGCACCAGTATTTAACTGCTTGATTACCTCAGCATAGTTTGGCATATCTGCATTCAATACCACTTGGAGGTTAGCCAAAGATGAGCCATCGTTTACTTCCAAAAAGGCAAATCCCTTGGATTCCCGTCTCGTGCGTACCCAGCCTTTGATCGCTATCTGCTCATCAGGCTGCCCACTCCGCAAGATTTCTGCAATGCGTCGGTTTACCATGTTGTTATCCGAGAACTAAACTACTTATTCCAAAACAAATACTGACAAACGCCGAATTATCTGCGTTCTGGTTAAACTGCTGCCATAGCCGTTCGTTCTACCGTACTAGCCAGCGCAGGACTTTAATATCCAGCCTACAACAATGCCAATTCCTCCAAAGCGGACGGCTAGCCAAAAAGGTTCTTTCAAGCTCTCGATACTAAACAGACGGCTTTCCAGGTTGAGTTCTATAGTTTCTAGCTCTTTGTTGATTCGCGTCAACTCGGCTTTAAGTTGCTGGGATCGCGTTCTGCGTAAGTCTATCTGTATTTCGTCTAAACGCTGTTTGAGTTCAAATTGACGCTGCCGATCCTGCTGCACTTGGGCATAACGTTCTTTGAGGGCAATCAGTGCTTCTTCGACTTCTGCGATCGCTTGCTCAAATTCTGCTTCATCCTGTGGCGGTGGCGGAGACGGTTCGATTGGAGGGGTCATGCAGTAGATTAAAGATAATAAATGCGCGTTTGCCTACAGTATGCCCGAACCAACTCAGCTTTCTAAAACAGAGAATTTCTCGGATTTGACTACCCTGGAATTAGCTCAAGCTTTAGCACAACGCCTGGCGATTGCGCCCAATGATTGGCATCGCCTAAAGTCTAATCGCAAATCTCGTGCTGGCGAACAAGCCGCCGCTGCACTTGTATTTCTCCTGAAAGATCAACCAGAAGAAGCGATCGCCCGATTCAACATGGCAACTGGATGGCTAGACAAATCTATTTCTGCGCCTCCGTGCCCAACTCACGGACACCGAAGTAATTAATGCAATAGGGGATGCCGCCTTTTACCGCTCCCCACCTGTTTGCAAAGTCTTAATTCTGTCCCTTGAGAATTCCACTGTACTTGATCGAAGATTTGGTGGAGGATACACATACCTCTGCCACTTTCCGCCTCTTCGTGTGGTAGATATTCTGTCGGATCGAGATTGCTGTCGCGCTTTGGACAAAAGCCCTCACCTTCGTCTGAAATTATCCACCAATAATGCCCCTCTACTTGCGAGAAGCGCACAACCACAGTCTTACAAGGATCGAGTTTATTGCCGTGTTTCGCTGCATTAACTAAGGCTTCTTGCAGCCCTAGTCTTAGTTCCGCTTGCCATTTATCTGGAATCTTTGCAAGCAGCAAATCCAGGATGGGACATAGGTACAGGGTAGAAGCGAAGCGAATAGTGCCTAAATCCCTTGCAACTGGACGCTGTGAGATAGCAATCACGCAAAAAACCTCTAGCTTTAATTCAGTAGACTTTATAACTCTCCCAGGCTAAGCCGCCTTGGGTTTCTTGGTATCATCATCTCTACCCCATACTTTGGGGATCGTGTCTAGATGATGTCCAGGCAACCTTTGCGCCTACTTAACTTAACAAGAGTTAATTCCCGCTGGTTCCACGATACTCTCACTTTATGTTGGGAGGACAGCGACTGCCTTTTCCGTTGGACTGCTTCACCAGAAGACGGTATGGCATCTTTGAAGGCTTTCCGACGGTTAGCGACAAACGGGCGCTAGCTTTTAACTTCTATTGGGTGTAATTTTACCCAAAGTTAATAAAGTCTTTCACTATTACTATTGTAACAAAATTACCTTAAAACACCAACTTGGCAGAGTCCGGAGTCCGGACGCTGCCAAATTGGTGCGGATCTCAGCGCACTAAGAAGGCTGCACATTCAACGTGAGATGTTTGGGGAAAGAAATCCGCAGGTTGTACGTGTGTTAATTGGTAGCCGCCAGTTTCGCACAGAATTTTAAGATCCCGCGCTAGTGTGGCTGGCTTGCAGCTAATGTAGACAATACGACTGGGTTGAATTTCCACGAGGCTTTCGATGAAGGCGCGATCGCATCCTTGTCTCGGCGGATCTATCATCACAACATCAGGCTTGATGTCAAGATTTGGCAGCAAAGTCTCGACCGCTCCTACCTGAAATGTCACGTTGGTAATCCCATTGATCTCCGCATTTATCCGCGCCTGTTCTACTGCTTCTGGCTGCACCTCCAAGCCAATTACTTCGCGCACCCTTTGCGCCAAAGGCAGCGTAAAAGTCCCAATACCGCAGTAGGCATCAACTAACAACTCATTTCCTTGCAGATTCAGTTGGTCGAATATCGCTTGCAATAGCGCCTCGGCTGCCTCTGTGTATATTTGAAAAAAAGTATCTGAGCGCAACTGCAATTCCAACCCACCAAACTGCTCCCGTAAGTAAGGCTGACCAGCAATACAACGAGTTTCGTTACCAAAAATTGCATTCGTGCGGTCAGGGTTGCAATTGAGCGACACCCCCACCAATTGGGGATAACGAGTCAACCACTCCTGGGACTGTTCCTCGATCCCCGCTAAATTCCAATCTTTTACCACCAAAGTCAGCAAAATTTCGCCAGTATGTCGCCCAATACGCAGCGACAGGTGACGCACCTTACCCCGGTGCAGCTTTTCGTCATAAATACCCCAACCCCGCTTTTGGATGTCTTGCTTAACTTCTGCTAGTAGGGGATTCAAACGCTGGTCTTGCACTGGGCATTGATTCAGGTTTATTAAGTGGTGGCTGCCTTTTTGGTAGTAGCCAGCTTGTACGTTACCTGTTGATGACCTTTTTAAGGGATAAGTAACTTTATTGCGATAACCCAAAGAATCGCCAGCTGATAGAACTGGTGCAACTGGCGGCTGAGGTATGCCGCCAATGCGTTCGAGTGCTTGTATAAGTTGATTGCGCTTGGCTTCTAGCTGGTATTCGTAGGTGATGTGCTGCCACTGACAGCCGCCACACTTATCAGCAACGATACAGGACGGACGAATGCGGTTTTGGGAGGCTTCCAGAATTTCTTGCAACTTGCCATTGGCGTATTGAGGCTTTACCCGTACCAACCGGACAAGAGCGCGATCGCCCGGAACTGTGTCCGGGACAAAAACCACTCTACCGCCAAAGCGACCTACTCCGTCGCCAGTGTCAGTTAGGTCGGTAATTTCCACCTCCACCAGTTGACCTTGTTGCCACTCGTTTTCAGCGGTGGGCAGCGTGAGAGCTGACATAGATCCCCCTTTATTTGTGAGCATCAAAGTCGTTAAACTACAGAACAGATGATATCTCCAATATCGCAAATCCATGACTGTAATTAGCCAAGTTATTCTCAAAGCCGACGACGAACTGAGGTATCCCACCTCTGGGGAACTCAAGAGCATTAAAGACTTTTTGCAAACCGGGATACAGCGGGCGCGGATTGCCGCCACGCTGGCTGAAAATGAGAAAAAGATTGTCCAGGAAGCCAGCAAGCAGCTTTGGCAGAAGCGCCCTGACTTTATTTCGCCGGGAGGCAATGCCTACGGTGAGCGGCAAAGAGCGCTGTGCCTGCGCGATTATGGCTGGTACTTGCGTCTGATTACTTATGGCGTACTGGCTGGTGACAAGGAGCCGATTGAAAAAATTGGTTTGATTGGCGTGCGGGAAATGTATAACTCCCTCGGCGTCCCCGTGCCTGGTATGGCTGAATCAATACGTTGCATGAAAAAGGCTTCTCTTGATTTACTCAGCGAGGAAGATGCACTGGCAGCAGCTCCCTACTTTGATTACATTATTCAGGCTATGTCCTGATTGTTGATTTAGCTTAATCCGAATATATTGTTGAGTGCTGAGTCAGAAGCCTGGTTTTTTTACCCAGCCTTTTGACTCAGCACTCAAAATTTTAATTAATAGTAAGCAGCGATACGATGGGCGATCGCACTTGCCAAATGCCGACACTTAAAAAAGTATAGCTAAAACAAAAAACCGACAGTCTCTGTACAGAATCTGTCGGCTGGTCGTGTGTTCCCTATTGATGACTCGGCTAGAGTTCAGTCAATTCCTAGTATGCCCGGTTTGACTGAGGGAAATTGCGATCTCAATCATCTTCCTTTTGTGATATTCATCACCACAAGCGCAGAGTAAAAGTGCGTATACTTGCCCAAAACTGGCAAGTGCAAGCTGCGCTACGTTCGTACCCTAGTCTACAAGAGGCTGCTTTGTTTCTAAGCGATCGCCCAAAGTAAAGTAATTGCGGCATAGGCTGTTGAGCCGGATTTTCCTCACCACGCGACTGATTTTGTTATTGTTTCCGATAGTGATACGTGCTTTACTTTACAGAGCGATCCCATAGTTTACCCCCACTGCATAAATAAAGATATCCGCCGTCTGCTATTAGTGGGCTGTAAACTCGTTATAGGTAATTTTTACGTGCCATGCGATCGTGAAGAAAATGCTGATGCCATCTCTGGCACTGCTTCTGCTTACATATGGTGTTTTTGGCTGGTTGTTTGCCTCTTGCGACTGGCGGGTTTGGTTATTAGAGGCAAGTTTAGTGTTGCTAATTGCTTTGGCTTTGACAGCCCCTTTGACTAGCCTTCAAACCTGTTTGACTAATTTGCTGCAATCAGATGTTAGAGCTTTTAGTTCAGTGATCTTAGGGGCTTTTGGCACAGTTGTCATGCTGTGCTGGATTGAGCTTTTTGTCCGCGTTTTAGTTTTGGCATCAGCGGGTGCCTTAGTCAGGCTAGACCTTCAGGCAGCGGGTTACACTGACATCAAAGCCTTTTGGATTCTCGCTATGGTTTCACTGGCTGGGTTAAGTGTTGGCTTGAGCGTGCATCTAGGTATTTCAGCCAACTGCTGGCGCTAGGTTGCTTCGTAGCCTGACGTTTTTGAGTTAAGCGTATAGCTTATACTTCCGGGCGATCGCTCCGCTATTACCATTCTGCGTAGCAATCTAGTTCACCTGAAGACTTGAAGAATGGACACTGTAGATACCGTCACAAAGAGGCAGCGCGTAGCGATAAAAATTGCTGAAACTAAGAAAAGCGTTTAACTGTCCTCATGCTCTACAGCGTTTGTTCTGTGGGGCTGTTTTATTTTTTAGGCCTTTTGTGAAGAAAGTTGTAGCAGCTAGTATTAGTTGGCACATCGATATAAGGCGCGATCGCACCCTTTTAGCTTTTATTAGGCAGTACAACCTTCCAGTTTCCCTCTGGGGTCTTGCTAACTTTGCCACCCAGCGCCTCTATCCGGCTGATAGCAGTCTTGAGCGTCCGCCGATCGTCCGTGTTAGCCGCGTTCGTTAAAACACTTGCCCAAATACCTTCTTGAATTGGCTTGATACTATTAGGGTTGCTGATAAGAAATTTCGCTGTTTTGCGAGAAGCTGCTGCTATATTCTTACCTTCTTCGTCAGAATAAACGCTCGCCCACTCTGCTGCTTTATCAAACGATTGACTTGATGCTTGAGCATCTCCAAAGAACAACAACTCATCAATTGCTTTATAGCGCCAAACATAATAAGATCTGAGGGGAGCTTTAGGAGACATTGCCTGTAAGCCTTTTCCCATAAGCTCTACAGACTTGTCTGGCCTAGCTGCATATAGGGAAATGCTGGTAGAAAGACCAGTATATGCCTCTAAGAAAAGTGGATCGCGCTCCACAAGGATGTCAAAGTATGCTGGGCTGAGCTCGTAGCCAGTAACTTGACGTGCTGGCTCATCGCCAAAATACTGCAAAAACCCCAAAAATATCCAATTTGCCAGCAAATTATCAAAACCAAGGGCAGGAGCTTTGTTGAGTAGATTAAGACGTAATCTTTCGGACTCAACTTCTTGGTGGAAAGCTTCTGGCGAAGCAGTTGCGGCTGCAAATTTAAGTTGATTCAGTTGAGGTATCTGTAGCGCCCGCACGGCAATAACACACGCCAAGGCTACGATGGACGCCACTAGGGATTGACTTAGCTTAGGTCGGAACATTGACATACCCTATGGAGTTCAAGAAAGTTTTTGGAAAGCGATCGCTATCGGCTGTTAATTGGGTAGTTTAAATATAGCGCCCTCTAGACCCGCCTTGGCAATCAACCAGAGCGTGTATGACAGGACGTAAAAACAATAAGCGTTATTGTGTTGGATATGTCCGAGACTACATCTCAGAAACCGCTCCACCGAATTTTTATTATCGTATCAATCGTCGCGTTTGTAGGCTCTACAGCCTTGGGATTCGTTGGAATGTTCAACACTCCCCAGAACGAACCGAAACAAAATGCTAAGACAGCACAGGCGGAGGCGCAAGACAAGCAACTGCAAGCACAAGCACGCGGCTATGAACTCGTTTTGCACAGAGAACCAGAGAACCAGGTAGCATTACAGGGTCTAGTGCAGGCGCGGCTGGCAATGAATGACTTGAAAGGTGCTGTTGAACCTTTGGAGAAGCTAGTTAAGCTAAATCCCGACCGGGAAAGTTACAAGGCGCTGCTAACTGAGGTAAAACAGCGGGCGGGTAATACGGGTAAGACTAACAAAGCGGGCGATCGCTAATCAAGTAGATAACTTCGCAGGATTTTGGAACACTCATACAAGTTTATGGCTAATTGGCAGCGCAAAGCTCATCAATATCTGCTTGAAGGGAACTACACTGAGGCAGCAAAGATCTACGAACAAGCAATCGAAGCAGAACCCAGCGTCAAGTCCCACTACTGGCATCTGGGGTTAATGTTTCTGCTACAAGGGCAAGAGACAGAAGCTCAGACTACTTGGCTCGTTGCGATGGCAGAGGGCGGATCAGAACAATTGGATTTATGGACAGCAGAGCTAATGCAGGTTTTACAAACAGAAGCTATTCGGCGAGCGGATTTAGCAGATTATCTGACCGCTTGGACAATCAGACAGCACATGAAGCAGATTGCCCCAACAGATATTAATAACCTGCTACATATTATTCAAGTTTCTATCAAGCTTGAAACTTTCCAAATTGAAGATATAAATGCTTTAGGAATTATTGATCTCTTGTTGCATACTGAAGAATCTGCTCTCGATTCTCATTTATTATTGCAATGTATAAAAAATATTTTAGCTTACGAGCAACCTCTTAAAAATATAGATGAGGATTCTAAGCACTCCTATTTGGATGAAGAAAGCGTAGTTGATAAATTGTTAAAAGAAATTTATATAGAAAATAAATATTGTGTAGACATAGGTGCCAGCGATGGTATAACTATGTCAAACACTTATTTCCTTTACCGTAGAGGATGGTCTGGGTTGGCTGTAGAATGTGATAGTATAAAATTTACTAAATTAGCATACGCTCATCGTGATTCTGTCAATGTTGACTTGGCTAAGTGCCTTGTTACACCGGATAATATAGTTAATATATTAAATTCACATCAAGTTCCTAAAAAAATTGGTTTCTTAAGTCTTGATATTGATGGATATGATTATTTTGTATTAGACAAAGTTTTAAGCTCATTCCGTCCATCTATTGTATGTGTTGAAATAAATGAAAGCATACCTCCCCCTTTAAAATTTACTGTGAAATGGGATAAAAACTATTTTTGGGAAGAAAATCATTTTTTTGGGCAAAGCATTTCTCAGCTTAATATCCTTTGTGAAAGGTATGAATATGCACTTGTAGAGTTACATTATAATAATGCTTTTTTGATACCTAAAGAAATCACTAATAAACCTTCGCTAACGCCAGAGCAAGCATATAAAAAAGGATATCTTGATCGGGACGATAGAAAACAAAAATTTCCTTGGAATGCTGATATGGAAGATATTCACAGCTTATCTCCTCAAGAAGCATTAGAATATCTAAATAATTTTTTCAGTCAATATGAAGGTAAATTTATTTGCACTATTTAATAGGTTTAGCATATAGGCTCTTTTGGTAGCATAAAGGTAATATAAATAAATATAGGCTTTATGGATTTACCTATATAATTTATATTTTAGTGTCTATAGCTCATGCCTTATTTCGTAAATTTTCACTAAGAGGAAGTTTGTCTTATGAGCGAGAATTATTCCAATTCTGAACTCAACCGTCTTATTGCTCCCGAGATCAAAAATGATGAATTTTATGCGGCGATTCACAAGATTGCGCGGCACGAAGACATCAAAACAATTTTAGAAATTGGCTCTTCATCTGGTCAGGGAAGCACTGAAGCGTTTGTAAGTGGTTTGCGGGAAAACGCAAACAAGCCAATGCTGTTCTGCATGGAGGTTTCCAAGACCCGATTTGCAGAACTACAGAAAAGGTACGAAAATGATTTTTTTATAAAGTGTTACAACGTTTCTTCTGTTTCTATAGAAAAGTTTCCTAGCGAAAGCGACGTTATCAAATTTTACAGCGGCACGCCGACAGGTTTAAACAGTTATCCATTAGAACAAGTGTTGGGGTGGCTACGGCAGGATATTGAATATGTAAAAAACTCTGGAGTAGCCAGCGATGGTATTAAAAAGATCAAGCAGGAAAACAATATTGATTTTTTCGATGTAGTGCTGATTGATGGCTCGGAATTTACTGGTAGTGTTGAACTAGAGGAGGTGTATGGAGCAAAATTTATTTTGCTTGATGATATTACTACATTTAAAAACTATAAGACTCATCAGAGGTTACTTGCAGATAAAAAATATGTACTGCAAAAGCAAAATATTTTACTACGTAACGGTTATTCTATATTTAAGAGAAGTAATGATATTGACAATTTTATGTTTGAGGAGGAGAAGGTTGAACAATTTTTGGTGATGAACATGGTTCGACCAGGAATGACAGTTTTTGATATTGGAGCGAATGTCGGTGATTATTCAATTTTATTCAGCAACCTAGTCGGCAGTTCTGGAAAAGTCTATTCTTTTGAGCCAACATCAAGCACTTTCAAAAAGCTACAAAACCGAGTAGAAAACTCAGTATGTAGGAATATTTATGCCTTCCAAAAAGCCGTATTCTCAGAAAACAAACAAATTGAATTTAACGAATTTGCAGAAGAGTATTCCGTTTGGAATAGCATCGGCAAGCCCCAAATGCTAAATCCACAAACTCTTAAAGGCTATGTTCCCATAATCAAAAGCGAAATTGTTGACGCAATTACATTAGACTTTTTTTGTAAACAGCAAAATATAAGTAAGATTGGTTATCTGAAAATTGATGTAGAAGGCGCTGAGAGTGACGTGCTTCACGGAGCTACGCAGCTTTTAGGGGAAAGGTGTATAGATTTCATACAATTTGAAATTTCGCAAAAAATGTTGGAAGGATTGAATAGAAAAGGACAAGATACATTTGATATTTTAATAAAAAATGGATATGAGTGCCATCGAATAACAAGCAATGGAGAAATAGGAGAAGAAGTAAAAGGTTCAGAATCTTTTTATGAAAATTATATTGCTTTTCCTTGTCTTCCAATTCATTTTTTCACAATTGTTCTTAATGGCGAACCCTTTATTCGCTACCATATTGAAATATTTAAGCAATTGCCTTTCAACTGGCATTGGCACATTGTTGAGGGTGTAGCTGATTTAAAACATGATACCGCCTGGAGTTTGCCACTAGGCGGTATCATCAATGATGAAATCCATAGACACGGACGGAGCCAGGACGGCACAACAGAGTATATAGACGAACTTGCACAACTATATCCGGATAATGTAACAGTTTATCGTAAGCCAGACGGTATCTTCTGGAACGGAAAGCGGGAAATGGTAAACGAACCCATTTCTAACATCCGCGAAGAGTGTTTGCTGTGGCAGGTTGATGTCGATGAATTATGGACTATCGAGCAGATTTGCCAAGCTCGGCAAATGTTTATCAACAATCCTGATAAAACAGCAGCTTTCTATT
The DNA here is from genome assembly GCF_014695585.1 of Microcoleus sp. FACHB-831. Taxonomy (NCBI): domain Bacteria; kingdom Bacillati; phylum Cyanobacteriota; class Cyanophyceae; order Oscillatoriales; family Microcoleaceae; genus Microcoleus; species Microcoleus sp. FACHB-831. Next base: position 16,759 of record NZ_JACJON010000037.1, read on the forward strand.
GGTGCTGGTATTTTGTAGGCGAAAATTTAGTTATTAGCACTCGGAATTGTTATGCTCAGAATCCTCAACAAGATTGGTTGCGAACTTGGAGATATAAGCCAGGAACAGTGTGGGTAGCACATGAACCGCCTGTACTAGCCCAGCCTTTGTTAAATGGCCAATGGCTTGATGTTGCCAAGGTTAATCCTTTTAGGCACGAAGAAACAGAAAAACACGGACTAATTTTTCAGCACTTTGCATATGTGACGCCAGAGCAGTTGAACTTTAAAGAAAAATACTACGGTTATGCAAACGCTGTCTCGCAGTGGACAGAGTTGCAGAGAGAAACTAAATTTCCAGTTCTACTGAGCAAATATTTTTGGTGGGTTCAGGATGAAACTATGGTTGATACTGCTACGTCGTGCGGTGTACTACCAATTGCAAAGAAAGAAAAAGATAATGTCTGGCAGTTCCTGCAACCGGATGCTCAGTTGAGACAAAAAGCAACCATTAAAAAGATATCGCCAATAATTATTATTGATGGTGTATTTTTCCAGTTGTATAAAACCGGAATAGCCCGGGTTTGGCAGTCATTGCTAGAAGAATGGGCAGAAAATGGTTTTGCACAGCATATTGTTGTACTTGATAGGGCTGGAACTTCCCCCAAAATTCCTGGTATTCATTATCGTTCTGTGCCGCCTTATGATTATGGCGCAACTGATGGCGATCGCCAAATGCTACAAGAAGTGTGTGATGAACAGGATGCAGACTTATTTATCTCCACTTACTACACAACACCTCTTTCAACGCCTTCCGTGTTCATGGCGTATGACATGATTCCAGAAGTTATGGAGTGGGATCTGGCTAATCCCATGTGGTGTGAAAAGAATCACGGAATTCAAGAGGCATCTGGATATTTAGCAATTTCTGAAAGTACGGCTCGTGACTTGGTTAAGTTTTTCCCGCATATTTCCCCAGAGTTAGTAACAGTAGCGCCCTGCGGAGTTAAAAGCACTTTCTCGCCCGCCAGTCTAGAGGAGATTAATCAATTTAAGACAAAGTACGGCATCTCAAAACCCTACTTTATTATTGTCGGTACAGGCGGTTATAAAAATACTATTTTGTTTTTTCAAGCTTTTGGTCAAATTCACAGTAAAGAAGGTTTTGAGATTGTCTGTACGGGTAGTGGAGGCTTTCTGCAAGATGAGTTTAGAGTCCATACATCGGGTAGTGTTGTCCATATGCTGCAACTGAGCGATGAGGAACTAAAAGCAGCTTATTCGGGCGCTGTAGCACTGGTTTATCCGTCGAAGTATGAAGGTTTTGGGTTGCCAGTTCTTGAAGCGATCGCCTGTGGTTGTCCCGTAATCACTTGCCCCAATTCTTCAATTCCTGAAGTTGCAGGGAAAGCAGCTTTATATGTGAATGACGCTGATATTAATGGGCTTGCAAATGCCCTTTGCGATGTCCAAAAGCCGGAGGTTCGTAGCTCATTAATTGCTGCTGGCTTGGAACAAGCGAAAAATTTTTCGTGGTCAAAAATGGCGAAAACGGTGAGTTCTGCATTGATAGACGCGACTCTTCTGCCTTTAAAAGTGGGGGAAATTAATTTAATCGCTTTCCCGGATTGGGAGCAGCCAGAAGAGTCGCTTGCCTTAGAATTGGAGCACGTTATCAGGGCGCTCGCCACTCACCCTGATAGAAGTCACATAACTCTGCTGATACACGCCGACAATATTTCTGATGACGATGCCAACCTCGTTTTATCTAGTGCTGCCATGAATCTTCTCATGCAAGAAGATTTGGATGTCAGCGAAGGGTCACAAATTTCCCTCATAGGTAATTTGGCGGCAATTCAGTGGGAGGCTCTATTCCCCCGCCTTCATGGTCGAATTGTTCTGGAGGATGAAAATCAACAAGCGATCGCAGCCGTAAAAGCAGAAAATATTCCCACCTTTGACCTATATAGCTTTAGCAGCAGCATTAAACTTGCCTAGACAGGCTTGGCGTGGTGCGGCTAGGCGAAGAAATAATTATTGACTGGATTCAACATACCTTTGCCACATCTGTCCGTAAGCCTTTTCCATTTCGCGGGTAAACTGTTTGGCATTCCATAGGGGTGCTGTTTGCCTCGATTGGCGCAATTTCCAGGCTATTTGCTGGCGCAAAGCTGCGTCTTTCCCTAAGCGAACTCCCCACTCTACATACTCTTCATCTGTCCACGCAATTCCTTCAGTTACACCGACATTCATCATCATGGTGTAGCTGTTACGAGCAGCAAATTGTTGCCCAACTCGCGTCACCAAGGGAATGCCCATCCACAGAGTTTCTAGGGTTGTCGTGGCTCCGTTGTAGGGATAGGTATCCAGAACTATGTCAGCAATGCCCAGGTTAGCTCGATGAACTTCTTCTGAAACCTCGAAGGGCAAAAATCGCAGGCGATCGCAAGCGACACCCTCCTCCTCTGCAACTTGTTCAAAAAAGGTCTTTGTGTTTTCCTTATCAGCTTCACCTTTAACGAGGAGGTAGCTATTTGGCACTTCTTTCAGAATCCTCATCTGTAACCGCGCATTATCAAGATGACGTTTATATCCCTTCTGAGTTACAAAATATACGACAGCATCACTATTGATATTTAAAAGATCGCGTCGTAGGCTAGGCACACCCACCTCAAACCCATCCACTGCAACATACGTTTGGGGCAGTCGCCAGATTGTTTCTGTATAATAATCCTGTGCAGAGTCAGGCAAGACATAAGGATCGGCAATAAAGTAGTCAATTGATGGCAGCCCCGAAGCATCCCAACCGAGCCAAGTAACTTGAATCGGGGCAGGCTTTATAGCCAGGATTTGGCATGAAGAGTCAAGAGTGATACTATCGAGATCGACAATAATATCAATTTCATCTTGTTGGATTCGCTCCAAAACTTCTGTACCAGCTAACTTAAATACATAAGTTGTATAGGCATTCTTAACGAACCATTGCTGTGAAAAATCACCTATATGAGATTGATTGATCATATAGGCATATATCTGAAATTGCTCTCGGTTATGATGCTGAAAAATCCAGCGAGATATCCAGCCAACTGAATGTTTACGCAGGCAATGGGAAATATAACCTATTTTCAAAACTTTACTTGAGGCCTTAAGTGGCCGGGGCACTGATGAAAATCGGTATTCTGCTACTAATTCTTTTGAAATTATTTCAATATTATTTTGAGCTAGCTGGCTTATTTTATTTTGAATGGGACGATTATAGCTAGGATTATCTGTAAAATATGGAAGAAAAAATGTTGATAAAAAAAGACGTAAAGTGGACACTCCGTCGATATTTAGAGGCCAGTGCTTTATTATTGAATTCAATAACCAGCACTGTCGCTGTACGGCTAAACAGCTTTCTTCCCAATAGCCAGTTGCCGACATAAAACTTCTAATTATTATAGAATTTGCAAAAGCCTGCTCTGGGAGTGTCTTAGCCAAAGTGTAACAAAGCTTTGCTGTCTCGATACCCTTACTATACTGACGAGAATCTTGATAAAAAGCTGCCAAGTGCATTAAGATTTTTATGTTTTTAGGCTCTAGGCGTAAACATAGTTCAGCCAAATCTGATGCTAACGTAGGCCGCCTCAACGAGTAAGCAATACTTATGGCTGCAAGCATTATCACATCAGTAAATGCTTCAGGTGGATGGGCATGGCCTAAGCAAGCTTCAACAAATTTTAGAATTGATGGCTCACCAGGAGCGTAATCTAAAATACTTTCCAGAACTTGTAACAATAAATTGGCATCGGCTACCAATTCCTCGGTTGACAGAAAATTAATAATTCCTAAAGATGTTAAATCTTCATCTGTAAATTTTTCAACATTGATAGAAAGCTGAATTATATGCAGTAGGTTATTGATATCTCTGGGAGAAACTTGCCTCATATGCTGCCGGATAGCCCAAGCCATTTGATAGTCTGCAAAAGACTCCCGCCGCTCGGCTTCTGTTTGCAAAACCTTCACCAGGTCTGATGTCCACAGTTCGACTTTCTCTGGATCGCCCTGTGCCATTCCCAGCCACCAAGCTGTCTGAGCTTCGGTTTCTTGCCCTTGCAGCAGAAGCAGTAGCCCCAAATACCAGTAGTGGGACTTCACATCTGGTTCTGCCTCAATTGCCTGCTCATACAGGCTTGCAGCCATCGTGTAGTCCCCTTGAATGAGGAGCTGATGTGCTTGGTATTGCCAATTATCAATATTAGCTATACTATTTACGTCGGTCATATAATTTTGCAAACAGCCACAAAATAATGCTGTAATACCTGCTAGTTTTTGCGCAATGATACCAAGTCGCCTTTGATTGTCATTATGCGCAAACCGTTTTCCCTCTAGCGGCTCGGATATGTTAAAACTTCCCGAACTGCATAGCGTACTGCGTTCGGACTGGCCTTAAACAATAATATCATTCCCAACTTGGTATGATGAAAAATTAGGTTTAGATGCCATATGAATATGTCAACTATTTCATTATGCTGACAATTCAAAGGAGCGGACAGGCGTCCTATCCGCTCCTTTGGAAAAACCAACCCTAAGTTGCTTTTGCAAACGTATCTAAGAAGTATAGACTATTACTTAACTTGGTTTTGAGAACCATTACACGCTGTACCACTCGTTGGGTCGTCTGCGGTGTCTTTTGCTGGCGTTTTCTGTTCGCACAAGATAGCAACACTGGTTGCTTCACTGGTACTACCTGAAGGGTACAGTTCCACCCGTCCCGCATAGCCTTTCAGGGCTGCAAAGTTTGATTTAGCCTTGCTGATCGCAAAGTTGCCTGCAATAGTGGTGGCAGTGGTTCCGTCTGTGGTGTACTTGTAGTTTACAGTGCTAGTGTTAATACCAACACCCAAGTCTGAGATCGTGTCACTAAAGTTGGAATTCTCTGTGTAGTAAGCCTGTTGGCCTTTATTGAGCGTACCTACATAGGTTTTAGCTTCCGACTGCTTACCTTTGTTCGCTTGGCTGAGGAATGAGGGTAGAGCAATAGCAGCCAGAATACCGATGATAATAATAACGACCAGCAGTTCAATCAGGGTGAAACCTTGATCTTGCTTTTTCTTGTTGAGGTGTTGCAGGAACTTGGCTTGTAAATCGAGTTTCATAGAAGTTTCTCCTTGGGGGGGGGATGCTTGATTTCTCGCTTCTAGATTTAACTTACCCACTTCCACTCGATTTCATATCACCCCCTGCAAATTTTTTTTTGTAGTGCCCAAGATGTAATGATGGAGCAGTAGATTCTCTTGCTGTTTTTCTCCTATGCCTGTTTGCCCTATTTGTGCCTCTTGCCAAACGGTCAAAAATGGTCGCATCCACAACGGTAAACAACGGTTCAAATGCCAGGACTGCGGACGACAGTTTGTGGAACAACCAACTAAAAAAGTGATTGACCAAGCGACACGGGAACTGATTAATCGCTTGCTGCTAGAACGTATTTCTCTTGCTGGCATTGCCCGTGCTGTCCAGGTTTCAGAACAATGGTTGCTTTCCCTATGTCAATGAGAAATATGCCAAGGTGCCCCGAAGCGTGCAGGTGACACCTAAAAAAAGGGGAGGCTAACGATTCAATGCGATGAGTTATGGTCATTTGTGGACAACCGAGGTAATAAGCAATGGGTCTGGTTGGCGCTTGATGCACAGACCCGTGAGATTGTAGGGGTTTACATTGGCGCACGCGATGAAGCCGCAGCCTGCAAATTATGGGAATCTTTGCCTCCTGTCTATCGCCAATGTGCGGTGGCTTATACGGATTTTTGGGCAGCGTATGGGGCAGTGTTCCCGAGCAAACGACATCTCACTGTCGGCAAGGAAACCGGAAAAACCAACAAAATCGAGCGCTTCAACAATACATTGAGACAACGTGTATCCCGATTAGTGCGAAAAACCTTGTCCTTTTCCAAATCGTTGGAAAATCACATTAGTGCCATCTGGTATTTCATCCATCACTACAATGCATCATTACTTGTGTAGCACTACCTTTTTTTTCTCTAATCCTCCGGGGGTAAGCGTTCGAGCAGTACATACCCAAAACTCTCTAGCCTGGACAGCAGACTGGCGATCGCCTCCATTGCTTCCGGCTCACTAATAGGCTCCAACGTCACGGGCTGCAAGGGACTCAACGAATGATACCGCTTTGCCAGCGATACCGCAGACTGCGCCCCCTCCAGCAGGGGTAGGAGACATGATGCCATCGTACTTTCCACTAGCAGAGTCTTGTTACCCACAGACAGATGCCGATTCATCTCAAACAGTTGTGAATTGTTCAGGCGTGCAATCAGGTCTTCTTTAAACGTCTGAGTTCTGAGTTGAGGATGTAAATGCGCCCCTACTTGGAGCCAGTCTTCTGTTGTCCACTCAGCAACTGGCACAAAGGATTTATCCTCGGAAGGATGACCGCACCAAAAGTCAAGCAGACGATGCGCAGGATGTAGCAGGTCAAATAGATGCAGCCGTTGTTCTATGGAAATTTCTGGCAGGGTTAATCCTAAAAATATTGGCAAGTTATCCGGTTCTTTGAACAAGTCCATCAATTCCCACGAGCGCCAATCCACCATACTAACAAACTCTAAATCGGCAGCTCTCAATGCCGAAAACATTTCAGGAATGCTATAACCTTTATCACCCTGTAATAAATGATTCATTAAAATCATCTCGTCGTCTTTTTCCAATTCAGCTCTCCAAGTTATTTGCTTCAACAAGACATCATCTTTCAGCGATCTCATCGTTTCCCGAACCAATTCAATTTCGTCTTTTCCTGGGTTGGCATCCATCAATTCCATCATTTTGAATACTTCTTGAGCGCGGAACAAACCAACACGCTCCAGTGCCGAATGCAAATTGGTACGGATAATACCATCGCGCTTCAAAACTGACTTCATTGCTTGCAACCCAGCCACAGGATCGGGCAGCAGGTAGAGAACCTCATCATTGTTAATGTAGTCAAATTCAATACCCAAGCTGGGTATTTCATCGATTGAAAGAGCATAGAATTCTGCTTTATCGAATCCGTGATACTGCAATCGTTTTCTCGCTAGCTTGATAGATTCTTCTGATATATCAATCCCCACGATTTTCGCGCCTGGATTCGCTTCTGCCAAAATCAGAGACGTGTAACCGCTGCCGCAGCCTGCATCTAATATCGCTTTATTCTCGTTATCTATAACTTGTTGATTCCTTAAATAGTAAGCTGTAATAAGGTTATGAATATACAGCTTATTGTGCTTCTTTGCAGATGTTTCTAGGGGAATCCTAGGATACGGAGAAGTTTCAAATTGCTGACGTATTTTGTCTATGAACTCAGCTGATTGTTTTTCCATGTTTGTTTATCTCCAATTCTTTTTTATATTACTTTGAATTGACTAGACGGGGCACTTAACCTTAAGTATTTCCATTTTTAGCTTAAAAGTAAACTAAGCTAAGCTGCATACCCCGCTTTTTCCCAGATTTCCATTTCTAGCGAACACAGTTATAATAAATAAAACGTAGTCGTTATGAGTTCATATAATTTACATGGCAAACGCAACTGTAGAGAACTTGGTGATTATCGGCTCTGGCCCTGCTGGGTATACCGCTGCCATATATGCGGCGCGGGCCAACCTGAAACCCTTTGTGTTTGAAGGCTTTCAAGCTGGGGGGCTACCCGGCGGGCAGCTAATGACCACGACGGAAGTCGAGAATTTTCCTGGTTTTCCAGAGGGGATTACGGGGCCGGAATTGATGGATAGAATGAAAGCGCAGGCAGAGCGCTGGGGGGCTGAGTTAGTAACCGAAGATGTAATATCGGTTGACTTGAGCCAGCGTCCTTTTATTGTCCGCTCTGAGGAACGGGAAGTGAGAACTCACAGCATTGTAATTGCAACTGGCGCGACGGCGAAACGGTTAGGGCTACCCAGCGAGCATGACTTTTGGAGTCGGGGGATTTCGGCTTGCGCTATCTGCGATGGTGCAACTCCGATTTTTCACGGCGCGGAACTCGCTGTGGTTGGAGGGGGTGACTCTGCGGCGGAAGAATCGGTTTACCTTACCAAGTATGGCTCTCACGTTCATATGCTGGTGCGGGGAGAGAAGATGCGGGCAAGTAAAGCCATGCAGGATCGCGTTTTGAATAACCCCAAAATTACGGTTCACTGGAACAGCCAGCCAATTGATGTCCTGGGTGAAAATGACCGGATGAATGGGGTGAAACTCCTGAATACTAAGACTGGTGAGGAGAGCAATCTGGCGGTGAAGGGGTTGTTCTACGCGGTTGGTCATAAACCCAACACTTCTCTATTTAAGGGTCAGCTGGAACTAGACGAAGTGGGTTACATCGTAACTAAACATGGTTCCGTAGAAACCAGCATCGAGGGTGTCTTTGCTGCTGGCGATGTACAAGACCATGAGTATCGTCAGGCAATTACTGCGGCGGGTACTGGTTGTATGGCGGCAATGTTAGCAGAACGTTGGCTTTCTGTTAATAATCTGATCCAGGAGTATCGCCAGCAGATGCAGACATCTGAAACACCGGATACACCTACAAAGCCTGGTGCTGAGAAAGCTAATCTAACACCAGAGGAGGCGTTTGATCCGAATGCCACACGGCATGAGGGGGGCTATGCGTTGCGGAAGCTTTACCATGATAGCGATCGCCTGCTCGTGGTCAAATACGTCTCCCCCAACTGTGGGCCTTGCCATACCCTCAAGCCCATCTTAAACAAAGTGGTAGATGAATTTGACGGTAAAATTCACTTTGTAGAAATTGACATCGACAAAGAGCGGGAAATTGCCGAGAATGGTGGTGTCACCGGGACGCCCACAGTGCAGTTCTTTAAGAACAAAGACTTAGTGGCTGAACTAAAAGGCGTCAAGCAAAAGAGCCAGTTCCGTCAGGTTATTGAACAATATCTGTAGAGATATCCTAGAAATCAGGTGCAGATAAGTTTTAGGCTCAAGCGGTTTTCCCCCACCAAAAGCCCCTCTGTCTGATTCATGAGGTTCTACCGCCGCCTTTTTATGGGCTGTTCCTGTAATTTAGCTACTTGGTATAGTAATGAACGTGGGCAGCCCTTTCCACTTTCCAACCCCTGCCTATCCTGCTTTTTGACAACGCACTTTTAGAGAGTACTCCCCAAAGCTGTAAGCAATCAGTAAATAGCGAATATAGTAAGGATACTAAGGTGCGTTCTACAATCTAACGATAAATTAATGTTTCCTTCTACACAGACTAGGGCGCTCGAATATGACAACAGACATTAAAAAACTCCACTTGGGATGTGGAAGAAATATTTTAGAAGGTTGGATAAATTTAGACTATATATCTCTTACTGGTGTTGATATTGTTGCCGATCTAGATGATTGCCGAAATCAAAAGTTGCCTTTTGAAGATAATAGCATTGATGAATTTTTAGCCAGCCATTTAATTGAGCATTTACACAATCCTTTGCCTTTTATGGAAGAAATTCATAGGATTGCGAAACAAGATGCTAAGGCCGTATTTAGAGTTCCTTATGGAGCGAGTGATGATGCTTTTGAAGATCCAACTCATGTAAGACAATATTTTTTAAATTCTTTTCAATATTTTGAGCAGCTAGCCTATTGGAGAGCAGACTATGGATACAGAGGAGACTGGTTAACAGAAAAGATATTTTTAAGGGTTGAAGCTGATAGACATGAAGGAGAAACAACAGAAGAAATCTTGTGGCAAGTCCACACCTTTAGAAATATCGTCAAAGAAATGATTGTTGAGTTGAGAGCTATTAAGCCTATACGAGAGCCCCAAAAGGAATTGTATATTCCGCCTAAAATTGAAATTATTTTACTTTAAAATAATAACTACATTGTTATTATGTTGCGATCAAGGTATAGATATGGCCCCCGGATCCGAACGGCGTAAAGATAGTATAAAGGCGAGGTACATAGTATGGACAAACTCCTAGATGCTTCCCCCAAGCCCATCTTGTCTCTTTGCATGATTGTTAAGAATGAACGTGAGAATTTGCCGCGGTGTTTAGCTAGCGTTAAATCTTATGTCGATGAAATAATTGTGGTAGACACTGGGTCTCAGGATAATACACCCGAAATAGCGCTAAAATATGGTGCAAAGATTAGCTATTTTGAGTGGTGCGATGATTTTGCCGCTGCTCGTAATTATGCTATTTCCCAGGCAGCTGGTGAGTGGATTTTAATGTTGGATGCTGACGAAGAGTTAGTCGTTAAGTCAAATAATTTTCGAGAGAAACTAACTTACAAATCGAAAATTATTGCATATTCATTGAGCCTAAAGGATGCCTATGATGGTGCTAAGATCATAGGAGGATGGCATGTAAGGCTGTTCCGTAACCTTACAGATATCACGTATGTAGGCCGCTTCCACGAGTTTTTGAAGTATCAGAACCAAAGTATTAGTCAGGATCAATGCAGCTACCTAGAAGAAAGTCTGGCTATTTTGCATTATGGCTATGGCAAAGGGAAGTTATTACAAAAACATATAAACCGGAATATCCCTCTTTTGGAAAGCATTAGACAGGAAGAAGGTCTCGATCTAATGCTTTTGCATGCCCTTGCCGAAGCGTATCAGAAAACCCAACAGATGGAAAAGGTCAAAGAATGTTACTCAGACGCCTGGGAAAAGCTGCTTCCAAGTCTGCTTGATGGAACTCGACCCCAAGAATTTCGTTCAGTTACAACCTGGGCCTACAACCTGGGATTAGAGGCACTTAAACAGAAGGATTATGAAACTGTAAGATTACTTTGTCATAGAGGGCTTGAATGGTGTCCAAATTTCCCACCTCTGCTCCAACTCGGTGGTATAACTTTAGCGGAATTAGGATTTCTACTAGGGGCAATTCCCTACTTTGAGAGGTGTCTTCAATTAGGCCAAGACGGCAGCTACTACAAAGGAGAACCCTTTAACCCAAATGTTATGACAAGCCACGCTGCTTACAATCTCGGTTGCGTCTATATGGATATGCAACACTGGCAGGAGGCATTAGCGGCGTTTGAACTAGCGCTTTCTTTTGATGCTAACTTCATAGCAGCAAGGGAAAAAATAGACAAAATTAAAGAAGTCTTAGATACTCAAGCATAGCTTTAACCAAACAATTTATCGATGACTCTTACTAAGCGATCGCTCCCCCGATTTTTGCGTTTTTCAGGGCGTCCCAGTCTCTCTATGCAGATGATGGCGGTGGGATTGGTTATTACTCTAATGTTTGTGCTGATAGCAATATTTGCTCCCATGTTTCAGGCTTGGGGATGGTTGCAAAATCCCCTCGAGCAACTCAGTAACCCAATTCACGAAGCACCCTCCGCACGTCATTGGTTTGGCACAAGTCGCCAAGGCTACGATGTTTTCTCGCGGACGTTGTATGGTAGCCAAGCCGCCTTGCAAGTGGTGATTCTGGCTACGGCGCTGAGTCTAGTAGTGGGTGTTCCCCTTGGCTTACTCAGCGGTTATGTGGGGGGAAGGATAGATCGAGTGCTGCTGTTTTTGATGGATACAATTTATACTCTGCCGGGGTTGCTGCTGTCAGTAACGCTGGCTTTTGTAGTGGGGCGGGGGGTATTGAATGCAGCGATCGCGTTAAGCATTTCCTACATCCCCCAATACTACCGCGTCGTCCGCAACCACACCGCCAGCGTAAAAACCGAACTCTTCATCGAAGCCGCTCAAGCAATGGGCGCATCCACCTGGACGGTTCTCTCGCGCTACCTGTTTCTCAACGTAATTCAGAGCGTGCCCGTACTCTTCACCCTCAACGCCGCCGATGCCATTTTAATACTAGGCAGCTTGGGATTTCTGGGCTTGGGCTTGCCTCTGGGAACGCCAGAATGGGGTCAAGATTTACGCGAGGCTCTCAACGCCCTCCCTACGGGAATTTGGTGGACAGCGCTTTTCCCTGGGTTGGCGCTGACACTCATGGTGGTGGGATTGTCTCTAGTAGGAGAGGGCTTGAGCGAGTTTGTCAATCCCCGGCTGCGGCGAGAAAATTGGAACCAAAAATCCCCTGAGTAAAGTCAATTATCTTAGTAATAGTAAGGTGGGCAATGCCCACACTAAACAAACTGGCTATTTTTCTAATTGGAGATTTTAATGAAAGACAATATTTCCTTAGTTGGCGCCGCCGCGGGTGGTTTTATGCTTTCCATCGCCGTCGCTGGCATACTAAGGGCGGCTCCAGTGACATCCCCGCAGGCGCAACCAAGTCTCACTTCAACCCAAGTGGCTCAGTTGCACATCAAACCCGGTCATCCGGATGAAGAGGTTAATTATAACCTTAGTCAAATGTTGTCTGCGGAAAATTAACTGCGGGTCATTCCACAAATTTAGGGAGCTAGAAATAGTTTTCGCAGCTTGAGAGAAAAAAACAAAAAAGCTCTAGGGTAGCCAGGAATATTTTATGTGGGCAATACCGAAAACCGATTGGGCAAACTTTGGGTAATACCTAACCTGATGAGTTCGGTTGAGCGAACGCTGAAAAAACATGATTATTAGCTCAAAAAACTGGTGTTTGAATTAGCCAAAAAGCAGTATTAAGGGGAATTTGTCGTAAGTTCAACTATGTATTGTTCGATTAGCGCCGCAGTTTGATAGTCTGCCATTGCTTCTCGTCGCGTTGCTTCTTTTTGTAGCACTTGCACTATTTCTGCCGTCCACAAATTGACTTGCTCTGTATCTGCCTCCATCATTGGTAACATCCAGGTAGCTTGGGCTTGTGCTTCTTGCCCTTGCAAAAGGAATGTCAACCCTAGATGCCAGTAGTTGGACATTACCTCTGGACACGCCTCAATCGCCTCCTCGTAGAAAGTCGTTGCTTGACTATATTTACCGTGAATTAAACATTGGTATGCCTGCTGCTGCAAATCGGCAGAAATAGCAGTTTTTGCCTGAATACTGCTTAACCATTCAACCCACTTCCCAGCGCGAACTGACCAAGTATATTCGCTATTAACGTAATTAACCTGCCGCCGAAGATGAGATTCGGCATTTGTGCTGTCCGCTGCGGTACATTCTCTAATAACCTGGACAGTCTCTTCAAAAAAACGGTTTTTGTATGCTTCCCAGCCGCCTTCAATAGGTATTAAACGGGCAAATCCCGCAGTGGTTTCTGGCAATGCTGCCAAGTCGCTGGTAACAACAAAACAACCGCTTGCCATTGCTTCCATCACAGCAATACACGAGGTTTCGGAGAAGGTGTTGGGATAGGCTAGTGCTGTAACTGACCGGAGTTCGCGGGCAAGATCTGGTTGTGGGATGGAACCGATGTACTCAACTCCTTCTGTCTCCCGGCACTTGCGGTATAGCACGCCGAACTCAGACTCATCGGCTGCTTGAGCAAACTGATAAACTTTCATGCTCGAAAACACTTTAAGTCTGGTTCCAGGTACTGCTTTGCGAATCCTGGGGAAAACTTCGAGCAGGATATCGAGACCTCGAAAAGGTGTACTTGTGTAGGCAAGAATCGGTGGTTTGGACTTGTGCGCGAGTATGGGGGTGCTATCGGGGAACAGCTTGCCGAAAGCAGGTGCGATCGCGTTGCGTAAAACAAAGCTACGAGTAATATCGATGTTAAATTCCTGATGGAAGCGATCGCGCTGCCAATCGCTCACCATTGCAATTCCATCATAAATATCTCGTTGAGCAGGATTTTGCAACTGCTGCATTACTGGCTGGTTGTGAGCGTGTTGAGTCCAGAGAATTAGCCGAGTATTCTCTCCTATAGAAGACCGGATTTGCACTCCTTCTACTGCAAACTTTAGTACAATCAAAGCTTCTAGGGACTGTAGCAATTGCCCAGACACCTTACTCCAGGGCAGGCACATCACGCCGCGAGACATCCCTGCTATTGAGCTATTGTTCAGTAAAAATACCTCATGTCCCTGTAAGGCCAGTGCTTCAGCGAGGTAACAACAGGCTGACTCAGAACCTCCCAGCGGCACTTGGTAGGCGCTTTCAACGTTGTAGTCGGTACCTGTGAAGTCTGCAAATGCAATTTTCATAAATTTTCCTCCAAAACTAGCTACCCTTTCTCAATTAGAGTTACCACTTGCCGTAATATTTGCTACTTTAAATATTAAATTTCTAAAACTGCCCTTTTTGGCATGGTTCGCTTACCAAACTATCGTTTATAGGGGGTTATACTTAATATATGTATATTTAAATTACATTATTTAACAACATTATTTATTGCTTAAATCTCAACAAATAGCCGCTGACGCAGAATGCTAATAATGTCGTTTTTATCTATTTTAGGCATATTATTAAAATATCTATAATTTCTTCTGGGTATGCTTGGAGATGTCTTGGGTAGCCAAGTGCGGGTCTATTGAGGCTCCAACATAGCATTAAAATACCCAAGCGCGATCGTCGCCATTGCTGTCGGTATCCTAGTCCCACATAAAACCCGAACGGCTCTCTTAGCCCCAAGGGAATGTAGCTAATTCTTTGAGTCTGGGCAGAAACATCTAGAGTTATACTTAAGCCATGTGACTCAGCTTCGCAATCGTTGAATTCATAATATTTTGGCAAGTTTACTGTATACAAGTCGCGTAATTCATTGATGCCGCTTAGGCTAGAAAAGCAAAGACATCAACTTTCGTGTTCGCTCTCCAAACTCACTTGCAGGCAAATTAGAAATTGAGATAGCTGAATTAGAGGAAGACACCGTGCAGTCATTCATTATTATTACCGCTGCCGACGCTAAATACTTTGAACTGGTTCAAGGTACTATTCTGTCTATTAGACAAAAACCACAGGGGCAAAACGCTATTATTGGGTTTTTCGACTTAGGCTGCACTCCAGAACAGCTCCAGTGGCTACAAGGTAAAGTAGATTCAATAAAACAGGCTGATTGGGATTTTAACTTTCCGGCCAGAAATGAGACTCCTGAATATGTGAAGGGGCTATTAGTGCGTCCCTTCTTGCGCCAATACTTCCCCAATTTTGACATCTACTTTTGGATTGATGCCGACGCTTGGGTTCAAAACTGGACAGCGGTTGATTTATTCATTCAAGGAGCCTCACACCGAGGATTAGCAATTGTTCCTGAAATTGACCGAGGTAGCCTACAACAGTATGGGCGTCTACCTCAATCTTGGGAATGGAATTATAACGTTTATAAAGCTAATTTTGGCGAAGAAATAGCAGAAAAGGTATGCAACTATCCTACGTTAAACGCTGGTGTTTTTGCGCTCCATAAAGACGCGCCGCACTGGCAAGCATGGGCGCAGTGGCTCGATCGAGGGCTGCAAGCCGCAGGCTTTGTTTATACAGACCAGCTTGCACTAAATCTAGCAGTTTATTGTGAATTGTTCAACAAAACTGAAATGCTTCCAGCTTGGTGTAACTGGACTTGCCACTATGGTTTGCCAGCTTGGAATAAAAAGGAAGGCTGTCTCGTCGAACCCTACTTGCCTCACACATCTATCGGAATTTTGCACCTAACTGTCGAGAAATATGACCGAGTAAAACTGCGCTCAACTGACAAGGATGAAGTCGAAGTAAATGTACGCTATGCGGAACAATCCCCCGCAAGTTGTGTAGAAATGAACGATTCAATAAGTGGGTCTGGCAAACCGCAAGTAGGGCAGATATTTACACATGAACAGGCAGCATACGAGAATACTGAAACTAGCGGCGGTAGTTTTTTGCCAGTTGGGGATTATGTTTCACCAGGATTGGCAATTATTCAGCCCGATCGTTGTTTCCCCAATATGATTGCTGGCGATCGCAGTAGTTGTGCGTGGCCTTATCTGCGTGGAGAAATCCCCCATAACTGGTATGTAGACAAGCGCTATCCCTTAATTGGATTTGCCAATCGAGATGAAGTTCACATCCTTTACAATACTGCCTTAAAATTTAAGGGAAAGAGAGCCTTAGAAATAGGGTGTTGGCTTGGTTGGTCAGCCTGCCATTTAGCATTAGCAGGAGTTGAGCTAGATGTCATTGTCCCCTTATTAGAAAAACCAGGATTCTACGCAAGTGTAAGGAACTCGCTGGAAGCTGCTGGCGTTCTTAGCCACGTCAATCTCATACCTGGTTATAGCCCTGCGAAGATAGAGGAATTAGCTGTTCATTCTCAAGGCAAGTGGGCATTAATTTTTATTGATGGAAATCACGATGCTCCAGGCCCGCTGAACGATGCGATCGCAGCGGAAAAATTTGCAGAAGACGATGCTATTATCCTTTTTCATGATTTAGCTTCCCCTGATGTAGCCCAAGGCTTAGATTATCTAAAGGGAAAGGGATGGCAAACCATGATATATCAAACAATGCAAATTATGGGCGTTGCATGGCGCGGAAATATTGAACCCCTTAGCCATGAACCTGACCCTAATATAAAATGGCATTTACCAGAACATTTGCAACAACACCCTATTAGTATAGGTAGCAAAGAAAATACACGAATAGGCAAAATGGATTTTATTTTAGAGAGTATTATTAATATTATTGAAAAAATCAATATCAATATCAATGACGGCTATGAGGGTGATGGGAAAAAATTAGTTAAATTAAATGAAAGAGGTAAATATTTACTCATAAAAGGTGATTTAAATGGTGCATTTGATGAATTTCAAAACGCGGCAATACTCAATTCTAATTCAAGAGTAGCAAATAAATACCTCAGCTGGCTTTATTGGCATAAAGGAGATATTGAAAAAAGTATAAAACACTATGTAGTTGCACAAGGCGGTAATGCAATACTTAGCAGCGATAGCAATGATGAATTTCAACAACTTTTATCTGCTATTAGACCCTACACCTTGCTTAGTGAAGCCAGACTATTCTCTCTCTACTCGTTGGCAAAGCAAATCTGTTTAGATGATATTACTGGAAATTTCGTAGAGTGTGGAACTTGCAGAGGAGGCTCAGCAGCGCTCCTAGCATTCGTAATCAAACGCTATAGTCTCCGCCCACGACTATTGTATGCTTTTGACACATTTGAAGGGATGCCGGAGCCTACTGATGTTGATAAACATAATGGAATACCTGCGAATGACACAGGTTTAGGAGCAGGGACTTTAAAAGCTCCAATACTTGAGGGCTTAGATTTAGTCTGTCGAGCCTTAGATGTTAGAGATATTGTTGTGCCTGTTCAGGGATTATTTTCACATACACTGCCTCAGTCTAAGTCAGAAATAAACAATATTGCTTTACTACATGCTGATGGGGATTGGTATGAATTAACTATGGATATATTTAATACCCTCTTCGAGCAAGTTGTAGATGACGGGATTATCCAGGTCGATGATTATGGTTTTTTGGAGGGCTGTAGGAAAGCCTTACATGAATTTGAACGTTCTCATGGCTTGTCATTTACTCTTCGGATTATTGATGATACGGGTGTATGGTTTCGTAAAGAAGATTCTACTCATGCTGAGTGCGAACATTGGCGAACTTTCTGGTACTTAGCTCAAGCAGCAGAGAAGATGGGTGATGTAGTTTTAGCCCAGAAAACGGCACGGGCAGCCTTAAAAGTAATACCTGGGTTGGCAATAGCAGAAGAGATGTTAGCTCGTCTGCAACATTCTCTTTTAAAGGAAGAGCTAAATTTAAGAGAAATCAACTTGATTATATTCCCAGACTGGGAGCAACCTGAAGAGTTATTGCTTGCCGATCTAGAAAACGCTCTTAGAGCTATTCTGACTCATCCCGATAGAAGCCATATGACTCTACTCATAGAAACTAGCAAAATTTCTAAAGAAGAGGCAGAGTTGGCTATATCTAGCGTAACCATGAAAATTATATACGAAGCAAATTTAGATGTGGCCGAGCAAGCAGAAATTTCCTTGATTGATGAGTTTAGTAAAATGAAATGGAAATCTCTCCATAACCAAATTGCTACCCGCCTTCTAATGAGCAATGAAAATACAACAGCAATTATAGAAGCGGGGATGGAAGGGGTGCCCTCAGTTGACATAAGCAAGTTTAGCAATCAGCGAATTTTTCAATCGGAAAAAGGAATTTCGCTCAAGTAGTTACTGTTGAAATCTAGTTGCGATCGCTTGCTTGTCTTCGAGTGCTTATTGTAAAGCTTAATTATGCGAAAAAGTAACTAAGTTAGCAGATAAATTTCGCTAACCTAGAAGGACAATGTTGCAATGCAACGACCTAGCATTATTAAGACTTACGCAACGCTTGCTTTTTATGCAAAGTAATGCGTTTTGTGACCAAGGATATTCGATATTTTTTACAGAGCGATCGCTCCGATGATAATGGGAGCTTAAGTTTATTTTGAGCGACCTACTTAATTAAGCATTTAACCTAAAAAAAAGATAATTTTAAGGTATAAGGGACACTACGGAGGAGTTTTTATTAAAACTTCACAAAATAATTACCTATTCGTGCATGGTTCGCGGAAATCCTTTTAGCGCTTATGTTTACTAGCAAGAAAAAATCATCTATCTGTAGATATATAGATTTAGTAAACATTACGCAAAACTACTGACGTATGTCAGATAATTGTGACATACTCGGCATAAAGCAGCTTATTGTGGTGCGAACAAGCGCATCATCTCTAGGCTTGTCAGGGAGGCAGCAGTAGCAATTACGGCTCGGCCACCATTACTCGAATTATCAGGCATAGCGAACATTACAGCCGTTCTAGGCTGCTGCTAAAGAGGTCTTAAGCGGCATCAAATCTTATTCAGGAGAAGCCCTGTGAAATCAATAATTATAAAAATTAGTGAATTTTTAGCAATACTGTTAGTTGCCACAACAACAGGCGGCGGTTGGGTGAAAGCGCAATCGATTACCCCAGCGGCTGATGGCACTGCTACAGTCGTTACTCCTGATGGAAACCGCATCGATATTAGCGGCGGACAGTTATCTAAAGATGGCGGCAATCTCTTCCACAGCTTCACCAAATTTGGCCTGACTTCGGATCAGATTGCCAACTTTCTTTCTAACCCACAAATTAAAAATATTTTGGGGCGCGTTAATGGCGGCGAAGCCTCAATTATTAACGGTCTGATTCAGGTTACGGGTGGGAACTCGAACTTATTTTTAATGAATCCGGCAGGAATTGTGTTTGGCACTAACGCCAGACTTAACGTGCATGGAGACTTCACGGCTACGACTGCCAACGGTATTGGTTTTGGTAGTAATTGGTTCAGTGCCATCGGTACTAATAACTACGCCGAACTGGTAAATACCCCCAGTAATTTTGCTTTCACGATGAGTCAGCCAGGAAGCATTATTAATGCTGGTAACTTAACCCTAGAACTGGGAAAAAATTTAACATTATTGGGCGGAACCGTTGTAAATACGGGGCAGTTGACAGCACCAGGAGGAAATATTGCTCTAGCTGCCGTTCCTGGTGAAAATATCGTGCGGATCACTCAAGCGGGGCATCTGCTGAGTTTGGAGATTCAACCGCTAACAGCAAGTGGCACTCAACCAGAGAATTGGACATCTCCAGTTAATTCTATAGCAACTTTGTTGACTGGCGGGGGTGCAAATCATGCAACCAATGTCAGCGTCAATAGCAAAGGCGAAGTAGTATTAACGGGTTCTGCAACCGGGATACCAGGAGACGCAGGTAGTGCTATTGTGTCCGGCACTTTGGACGTATCAGGTACGCATGGCGGAACAGTACAAATTTTAGGTGAAAAAGTCGGTTTATTTGCTGCAAATATTAATGCTAATGGGAATAATGGCGGCGGGACGGTACTAATTGGCGGCGATTATCAAGGTAAGGGCACAGTACCTACAGCATTAAATACTTACGTTAGCAGCGATTCTTACATCTCCGCAGATGCCCGCATTAACGGCGATGGCGGTAAAGTAATTGTTTGGGCAGATGATGCAAATCGCTTCTACGGCAATATTACAGCCAGAGGCGGAACTGAGGCGGGTAACGGTGGATTTGCGGAAGTATCGGGCAAGCAAACACTAAAATTTGATGGGTTTGTAAATTTGCTTGCGCCTAATGGGGTGACTGGTGAATTGCTGTTAGATCCAGCGACATTTGTTGTTGCGAATGTGGGTGGAGATATTACTCCCGCAGCGGTGGTAGCGGCACTTAACGGAGCTAATGTCACATACAATGCTACGACTTCGCTAACTGTTAGTAATGATATCGATGCGAGTGCTAATGCCAATAAAGGCAATCTTACTTTTGCCGCTCCACTCGTCAACTTAAATGCCTCAATTAAGTTAAAGGGCGACCTGAGTATTACCAACGCCGCAATAATGGGAAATGATGTCTCCTTAAACACCAGTTTTGGCAATGGAAATATAAGTATTAATGGCGCGATTGATGGGAGCAAAAATCTGGCTCTCATCTCTGGAACTGGCAACATCAATATCGGCGGTGTGGTGGGCGGAACTAACCCCCTGAGCAGTCTGGATATCAGCGGCAATAATATTTCTGTCGGCAATATTGGTGCTAGTGGAGCAGGTGTTGGCGGCAATACCACTTTGAATTCAACAGGCAACATTAACTTTACTGGAAACATTTACAACGCCAACGCTCAAACCTACACAGCTGGGACAAACTTCAATATAAATGGTGCAGGGCTGACCAATTTTACTTCGAGCAACGATGATATTAACTTTAATACGGGAAAAATAAATGGTACGCAAGCCTTAAGTATTAATGGTGGAACTGGCAACATTAGTATTAGTGGCACAATTGGCGACACTAATACGTTAAGCAGTCTGGATATCAGCGGCAATGATATAACGGTTGCTAATATTGGTAGCGCTGCGATCGCAGGTGTTGACGGCAATACCACTTTGAATGCAACAGGCAACATTAACTTTACTGGAAACAATTACAACGCCAACGCTCAAACCTACACAGCTGGGACAAACTTTAACATCAACGGTGGCGCTACCACCTTTAGTTCTAACGGTGGTGCGATCGCTTTCAATACGGGCACGATTAAAGGTGGCACCAATGGCAGAGAGCTAACGATAAACGCAGGCGCGGGAGCTGTCAGCACGGGTGCGATTGGCAACGGTAGCGAAATTAAAAACTTAGAAATTATTGGTGGTGGCGGCATTACCCTCAGCAATGCTACTGTGACAGAAAATATCAGCCTAACTGGGGACGAAATTA
Organism: Microcoleus sp. FACHB-831; assembly: GCF_014695585.1. Lineage (NCBI taxonomy): Bacteria > Bacillati > Cyanobacteriota > Cyanophyceae > Oscillatoriales > Microcoleaceae > Microcoleus > Microcoleus sp. FACHB-831. Next base: position 37,811 of record NZ_JACJON010000037.1, read on the forward strand.
ACTTAACGGGGGGAAAGGATTCGATAATTGGCAAGGGCGATATCGCCCTCCAACCATATACAAATACTAAAAATATCTCTATTGGTGGTGCCGATAATACCGCCGCAGATACATTAGAGCTGACCAAAACAGATATTGATGCTTTGAAAAATGGCTTTAGTTCTATCAAGATAGGACGAATTGATGGAAGTGGAGCGATCGCCATTGATGCTGCTGGTGTCACTTTCACAGATCCGGTGACGATTCAAAATGGGGGAGCGATCGCGGTAAATGGACAAATTACAGGAACAGATAACGCCTCAATTACCCTCGCTGGGGGGACAGGTCTAAATGCAAACATTACTACGGCCAAGCAAAATATTACTATCAATGGCAACGTCTTTCTCAATAAAGATGTCACGCTCAACACAGGCACAGGCGGTGACATCAAAGGTGACATCAAAATCGACGGCACAATTGATGGTGCAAAAAATCTGATTTTGACAGCAGGCACTGGCAATATAACTATTAGCCGCGCAATCGGAAATGAAAGAGGTTTGGGAGATTTGACAGCAACCACTAGCGGTACGACTCAGTTCAACAGTACAGTCAAAGCCGCCAGAGTGAGAACAGATGCAGGTGGGACAACCAAACTCAATGGCGATGTCACTACAACAGAGGGAAGTCACGGCTATGGTGGCAAGGTGGTAGTAACAGGAAACATCACCTTGACTGGGAAAGAAATTAACTTCAATGGCGGCCTTAATTCGGTCAGCACCGCCAAGGGTAAAACGCTGGTATTACAGCCACTTGCAGACAATGCACCTATTAACATTGGTGGTTCCGAGTTAACCAACAGTGACGATTTTCTGCACATTAGCACTGTGGATATTGCAGCTTTAGCTGATGGTTTTGGCAGCATTACTATCGGTAAGCTGAGTGGAAACCACAAAATTGTTGTTGATTCAACTACTTTCCAAGATCCAGTTACAATTCAGGCTGGCGGCGGCGCGATCGCAGTTCAGGGTACAACAGGAATTAACGGAACCGACAACGCATCTATTACTCTCCAAGGTGCAGTAATAAACCTGAACGCAGGTATCACTACAGCAAGCCAAAATATCGACCTCAAAGGCAACGTGTCACTCGCTGCTAACACAGTTACACTTAGCACGGGTGTTGTGGGCGTCGGCAACATCAGCATCACTGGAAATATTGACGGTACTAACGCTGGCGATCAAAACCTGCTCTTGACAGCAGGTAGCGGCAATATCATCTTTAGCGGTGCAATAGGAAATACCACAACGCTGAGAGATTTGGTAGCTTCTAGCAGGGGCGAAACTCAGTTTAATGGGGAGATAAAAGCCAGAAATTTAACTACAGATCCTTTAGGAAGTACAACTCTTAAGGGCAAAGTAACGACAACAGGAACAATTGGCCAAATTTATGGTGATGATGTCACCCTAAACGGAGCTGTAGAGCTTGATGCAGGAGATGGGGAAATCAAGTTTAATTCCACCTTGAAACCTGGTAACAACACCCTCACCCTGACTTCAGACAAATCAATTGAATTCGCAGCTACGGTAATAGGATCAACTGGCAGCAAGCTTCAGCTTCAAACCAAGACAACAAGTAAAAATATCACCATTTCCGACTCGGCAATAGCTGATACCTTATATTTGAATGCAACAACATTGGGCATCATCAATGGTTTCGACTCTATCATCATTGGACGTAATGACGGTACGGGAAGTATTACAATAGCAAAAGACGTATTATTCCAGGACTCAGCGGTTATCCAGCGGGGAACAGCGACAGGCAACATTGCATTGAATGCGTCGATTTTAGCTTTGGATAATGCGTCACTTACTCTGAAGGGGAATGTATTACTTGCTAATAGCGATGTAACGCTCGACACAAGTATTGGTGGTGCGGGTAAAATCGACATCAAGGGCACAATTGATGGGGCAAAAGCCCTGAGTTTGATAGCAGGAACTGGGTATATAACTGTCAGCGACACTATTGGCGGCAATACCGCTTTAAGCAGCTTAAATATTAGCGGTGCTAACATTTCTATCGGCAATATTGGTGCTGGTGCAGCGGGTATTAGCGGCGGCGTGACTTTGAATGCAACAGGAGGCATCAATTTTACTGGCGATACCTACAACGCCAACGCTCAGGCTTACACCGCAGCGGCAGCATTCAATATTAACAAGGGTGGCGCTACTACCTTTACCTCCAGCAATGATGCGATCGCTTTCAATTCTGCACCAATCCAACTCGCCGATAATTCTGATTTAACTGTTAATAGTAATGGTGGCGATATTTCTCTGGGAACGGTACGCGGACACAGCGATGAAAGCTTGACTCTCAAGGCAGGCACGGGCACTGTTAGTGTAGGCGCTATTGGTAATGCAAATGAAATTAAAACTGTAGATATTAGTGGTAGCGGCATTATTCTCAACGGCAATATTATTACTTCTGATGCAGCTAACAACAACGTTACTCTAACAGGCGGTGTCACTTTAGCGACAGGAATTACCCTTGATACCGATAACAATACTAACGACGGCAATATCATTATCAATGGTAAGATCGCTGGCAACCAAAACCTTACCCTAACAGCAGGAAGCGGCAATATTAAGCTCTATGGTTCAGCCGAATTAGGCAATTTCACTATCATCAGTGCCAACAACGTAGACACAAAAGAGATCGCTGCCACAACCATCACGCAGATGGCAGGAACAGGTACTACTACACTAGGCACACTGAAGACAACGGACGATATTCAACTTACTGGTAATAATTTTAACTTGAATGGCGCTGTCAATAGTACTGCTGGTGGAGTAGCGATCGCCAACAGCGGAATGCTGGCGTTGGATTCTGCGGCAGATATGAAGCTAGCAGGAGCATTCTTGCAAAACGGCACGGGTAACGTTTCCACAGGTGGGGATATCAGCGCTGCATCGATTCAATTTTCCAGTTCTGTCACTCTAATTGGAGATGTGTCTTTTGACACCATTAAAAGTGGAGGAGCGATCGCTTTCAACAGTACAGTTGATGGCAGCAAGAACTTAACCGCGAGTTCAGGAGGGGGCGACATCACCTTCAGCAGCGCAGTCGGCAGTACTACAGCGCTGGGAGATTTGATAGCAAATAGTAGCGGAACAACTCAGTTCAACAGCACAGTAAACGCCGCCAACTTGACAACAAATAAGGAAGGGACAACAAAGCTCAACGGCGATGTCACCACAACAATGAGCCAGATTTATGGTGACAGCGTGATTCTAACAGGAAACCGCACCTTAATTGGGAATGAAATTGACTTCAATGGCGGGGATAATTCTGTCAGCAGCAAGGATGGGGGAACGTTAGTAATAAAACCAAATGCAGACAACGTACCAATTAATATTGGTTTCGACTCAAATGTAAGTGGGATTCTAAGTCTTACCGACACAGATCTTAGAGCATTAGCAGATAAATTTAGCAGCATCACGATTGGTAAGTCGGGCGAAAACCACTCAATTGTTGTAGACTCGGCAAACTTTAAAGATCCAGTAACTTTAATCTCTGGCACAAGCGCGATCGCAGTTCAAGGTACAACAGGAATTATCGGAAAAGGCAACGCCTCTATTACTCTCAACGGTGCGACAACCCTAAATTCAGGAATTAGCACAGAAAACCAAAATATTACTATTAATGGCAATGTCTTACTCGGTAACAACGTTGAACTCAAAACACGCGCTACCAGTGGTGCTGACATCACCATCAATGGCACAGTTGACGGTAGCAAAAATCTGGCTTTAGATGCTGGCACAGGTAACATTGCCTTCAATGGCGTTGTAGGCAATGTAAGATTAGGTGATTTGACTATAAATAGTGCTAACGATGTATTAGCTGCCTCAATTACAGCTGCTAGTATCACGCAAGTTGCAGGGGGAGGCACGACAACTTTTAACGGCAAACTGGACGCAACAGGTAATATTAACCTAGCTGGTAATAACTTTAACCTCAACGGGGAAACCGCCACAAATGATCTAATTATCAACGCTGCGAACAATGTGACAACGGGCGCGATCTCAGCAAATAACATTACGCAAGTTGCAGGAGGTGGCACCACAATTTTTAAGGGCACGCTGAAGACAACAGGCAACATTAACCTAAGTGGCAATAACTTTAATTTCACCAACAGTATTAACAGCACAACTGGCGGTTTCACTATAAATAATAGCGGTAACTTAACGATTGCCGCCGCAGCAGATACGATTGCGGCGGGAGCATTTCAACAAATTGGCACTGGTAATGTTTATACAGCAGGAGACATTACCAGCAGCGGCATTCAATTTAACAGTGCTGTTGTTTTAACTGGCGATATTGGTCTAAATACAAGTGGTAAAAATGGCGCGATCGCTTTCACCAGCACTATTGATGGAACAACGCCCTACCAACAAGCTTTAACCCTAGCAGCAGGAAGCGGAGATATTAGCGTAAAGGGTGCTGTTGGCAGTATTACCCCACTGCGTCAGTTAGTTATTAACAATGCCAAAGACGTGACAACGGGTGCAATTTCTGCTGGTAGTATCAGTCAAAACGCAGGTACAGGCACGAATAGTTTTGGCTTGCTGAATACTAACAGTGCAGAGGGAATTAATTTAAGTAGCAATAGCATTAAATTCAACGGTGCTGTCACTACTGTTAATGGCGGCGTTACTGTTAATGCGAAAGATGTCACTTTTAACAGCACTGCGGTAGTGACGGGCAATATTAGTTTGAGTGCTGATGAAATTGATTTTAAAGGGGGAAATAATTCGATAAGCAGTAGCGGCGATGTTCTACTGCAACCCAAAACGACTGGATTAGATATAGCGATCGCCGGGGCTGAAGGTACAACTGCGATAGATATAACAACCCAGGATATTGCTGCATTGAAAGATGGATTTAAGGCTATCAATATTGAAGGGACAGGAGCGATCGCTATACTTAATCGCATTGAAGCAAGCGATCCGCTGAAAATACAAACTCAGAGCGGCACAATAGATGTAAAAGGAGCGATCGCGGGGTTAGGTAATGCTTCAATTACTATAGACGGCGCGGAAACAAAGCTGTTTGCAAACATCACCACACAAGGGCAACCCATTACCATCGGTAAAACTGTCTGGCTTCATACGGATGTTTCGCTTATAACTAACACATCAAACACTCCAGGCGCTGACATCATCTTTACAGGAAATGTTAGCGGTATAGCTGATAATGCTCAGGCACTTATCCTCGCTCCTGGTAAAGGTCAAGCTATCTTTAAAGGTGATGTCGGAAAGCCTTATCGTCTGAAAAGTTTTGACGTAGGTGATGGTTCGGGCATTGTAATTATCGGTGGTGAAAATGCCACTTTAAAAGGCAGCAGCGCCGAAGTTTATAGGCAAGTCACGGTCAACGCCCTGCGTACCCTATTATCAGGCACAATTAAAACCTTAGACGGCGATATTACTTTTAATGGCGATGTCACTCTCACCGATCCTACATTGCTCGACACTGGCGCAACGGGTGGAGGTAATATCACTTTTAATGGCACCCTTGATAGCGAGGAAAACGAGTATAATCCACTCAGAATGATTGCAGGCACGGGTAACATTTATTTTGCCAAACCTGTAGGTGCTGGAACAGGCAAAGAATTGGGTGCCATATTAATCGAAAAGGCCCAAAATGTAACTGCAAAATCAAGCATAGAAGCTGGCAGTTTGACGCAGTTAGCTGGTGGTACGACTTCTCTGCAAGATATTAATACTAAGTCGGGTATTGATTTAAATGCGAATAATATTCAGGTTGGTGGCAGCATCAACAGCGGTGCAGCGGTAAATTTAACGGGAAACATCGATGTAAAAACTGGCGATGTCTCGTCTTCGAGCGGTGGAATTAATTTGAAGGGCGAAGTTGTTAATGCAGGCGAGTTAAAGTCTGGTGGTGGCGATGTGAATTTGGCCGTTAATTCCCAATTGAACGCTGGCAATGTGACTTCGCAGGGTGGGGCAATTAACGTCAATAACGCTAAGGGAGGAATTGATACCACTAGCCGCACGTTAGACTCTGACGGCGGGAAAGTGAATTTAACTGCTGCTGGAAATATCGCGACTGGCAACATTAGCTCGAAAAATGGAGAAATTAACCTCACTAGCAATAAGGGAGGAATTGCTACCACTAAAGGCACATTGGAATCTGGTGCTGGCAATGTGAATTTAACTGCTGCTGGGGATATCGCGACTGGCAACATTACCTCGAAAAATGGCGAAATTAACCTCAACAGTCAGGGAGCAACAATTAATACCAGTAGCGGTGAGTTAAATTCTGGTGGTGGTAAGGTAAATTTAACCGCGAATGGTGATATTGTGTCTAGCGATATTACCTCGAAGAATGGGGATATTAGCCTCACTAGCAATAAGGGAGGAATTAATACCGCTAAGGGCATAATAGATTCTGACGGCGGGAAGGTTAATTTAACTGCTCAACGGGATATCGCGACTGGCAATATTAACTCGAAAAAAGGCGATATTAATATTGATGCGGGAACAATAAATACCGCTGGCGGCGCTATAAATTCTGATGGCGGTAAGGTGACTTTAACTGCTCAAAGGGATGTGGCGACTGGCAATATTAACTCGAAAAAGGGCGATATTAGTATTGATGCAGGGACAATAAATACAACTGGTGGCGCTATAGATTCTGACGGCGGTAAGGTGACTTTAACTGCTCAAAGGGATGTGGCGACTGGCAATATTAACTCGAAAAAGGGCGACGTTAGTATAAAGAGTGATGCCGGAGTAATTAATACCACTCCAGGCACAATAAATTCTGATGGAGGAAAGGTTAATTTAACAGGATATCAGGGTATTGCGACGGCCAATATTAAATCGGATGGTGGAGAAATTAGTATTAGTAGCGAGAAGGGAGATATTAATACTAAGAGTGGGACGATAGACTCAAGTTCTAAAGATGCTGGAGGCGCGATCGCCATCAAGAGTGGTGCAGGAGTACAAAGTGCCGATGTAATATCAAAAGGCACAACTGGTGGCGGAGCAATTACCGTTGAAGCACGCGATCGCATTACAACTGGTGTAATAGACTCTAGCGCCACCATCGGCAAAGCTGGCGATGTTACTCTCGCTAATCCTGATAATAATTTCAGCATTGCGCCTCAAAACCACATTCAAGTTTTTTCCATAAATGCTCAAAGCGGAATAGCAGCAATTGGCGGAACTGTTGACATCACAACCGATGGATTTTTTAAAGCTATCGGCACATTCACAGACAAACAAGGCACATTAGCCAGCATTTCTACTGGTGGTGGTTTAGGAGATGGATTTATTACCATTCGGCATGGCGGAGGCTCAGTTATAAATCCATTTATAATCGGAGATGCCAGAAAGAACGGTACTGCTGGAGCTATAACAACAGGCTCGCCTTTGTACGGTACGCTTTTGCCATCCCAAACATTAGTTGGTCGCCATATTGTCGGCAACATTCAACTAATTCCCCGCCGAGAAGCAGAGAATTTGCTACCAGCATCCGGGCTAAATTTACTACCAATAACTGCCACGACATCTGCTAAAGTTGACCTTGACAAAGAAGTTGGTACGATTGAAAGCAAAATAACTTCGGAATTTGATAACTATTTCGGTCAAACAGGGAAGACTGCCATCAGAACGCCAGGTGATGACCGCGAGACACTGCGTAGAATTGAAACCCAAATTAACATCAAATCTGGCTTCATTTATGCAACCTTTGTGCCAGCCAGAGTGTCTGACATTCCCGGAGCTACGCAGCGTGCAGACGACCAACTGGAATTGGTAGTAGTGACAGCAAATGGCGCGAAGGTGACGCGGGTTTCTGAAGCCACACGAGCCAAGGTTTTAGAAACAGTTAAAAAAGTGCGTAGCGAAATTACCACTAAAGATAAAGCGGAAAACGGTAGCAAAAGTTATTTGCCCTATGCCCAACAACTTTATAAGTGGTTGATTGCACCCATAGAGCCAGAGTTGGAAAAACAAGCCATCCAAAATATGGCATTCATTATGGATAGTGGATTGCGGAGTATGCCAGTCGCAGTTCTCCATGATGGAGAAAAATTCATAGTAGAAAAGTACAGCGTTGGATTGATGCCGAGTTTCAGCTTAACTGACACCCGCTACGTGGACATCAAGAACGCCAACATCTTAGCAATGGGTGCATCAGAATTTGCCGACCAAAATCCTTTACCAGCTGTACCGTTAGAGTTGGAAGCGATCGCGCAAAAAGTCAAATCTAACAATAAGTTTTTCCTCAACAAAGACTTCACTTTAGAAAATCTCAAGGCTCAACGCCGCCTGCATCCCTTCCAAATCATCCACCTAGCTACTCATGGCGAATTTAAAGCCGGAAAACTTAGCGACTCTTACATTCAGTTTTATGACAAAAAGCTGGGTTTAGATCAATTGCGAGAATTAGAATTGAAAAATCCAGCAGTGGAAATGCTTGTTTTAAGTGCCTGTCGTACAGCTGTGGGAGATGACAACAAGGCTGAGTTAGGGTTTGCTGGGTTAGCCGTGCAAGCTGGAGTAAAATCTGCGGTTGCAAGCCTTTGGTACGTCAGCGATGCGGGCACGTTGGGACTTATGACCGATTTCTACCAACACTTAAAACAAGCCCCGGTTAAGGCGGAGGCTTTGCGACAGGCACAGCTAGCAATGTTGAAAGGAAACGTGCGCCTAGAGGGGGGTAAATTGCATACTGCTGCTGGCGATATAGCGCTGTCTTCGGAAGTGGCGAAGCTGGAAACAAAAGACCTTTCCCATCCCTACTTCTGGGCAGGTTTTACGATGATTGGCAGCCCTTGGTAAAGTAAAAAGGCTGGTAATAGGTAATGGTAAAAGGGGGAGAATAGCGTATTTAAACCGAGGTGATATCATCCTTGCTTTACGCTTTCAATGAATTGCAACATCTGCTGATAGTGTGTACCTTTCCAAAATATTTGATTGCACGATTGACAGCGGCTAAATTCATCATAATTTTGCCGAGTCTGGGGTGGCAGTTGGTCGATAATGGCTTCTTTAGAAACTGATTCTAAAGTACCGTTGCAGCGAATGCAGCGTCGAAATGGGGAAATCGCTCCGAATAAATTAAAGCGTCGCAAAACTTCAACTATTTGGAGTTGGGGATTAGTTTCGCGGACTGAGTAGCCGTGCGTGACGAGACTGCGCTTGAGCAAGCCGCGATCGCGCGTTAGCAATATCCTCCCTTCACTGCTCGATATCTTAGCTAATTGCTCATCCTCATAATCATTGCGATACAACGTATCAAAACCCAACAACCGCAGCGAATTTGCTAGCTTGCCCAAGTGAATATCCAACACAAACCGTGTCGGCGGTTGCGATCGCAGATGTACTTTAGGCTCGATATCAACTGCCGCAAAAACGGGATAAACGCTAATTTTGTCTCCATCTTGCAATATATAAGAAAAGTCTACAGACGCATCGTTAACCACAATTAAGTCAACTTCTGTATGCGGCACTCCCAAAGATTCGATCGTGTCTTTGATGGAAACTCGACCATCAAAGAAATGAGTAAAAGCAATCTCTCTTCTACTAGGGGGTAGAAAATGATTGAACGTTGGGTGGAAGCGAAAATCAGCTTGATTCATCTAGACTACCGACACCTGACGGCTACCTCGTGCCGCCAGTCTAGCAGGTACGGTAAACACTGCCCACCTTAACTAGCTGGTTGCTTAAAGTAAAAGAGTGGCCTAAATGTACTTCCTTAACAAAACCTAATCGTGACAGTAACAGCAGTTAATCCCTATCTAGATAACAACTTCGCCCCAGTATCAGAGGAAACTACCGCCGATGACCTCGTGGTGCTGGGGGAACTACCCGCCGACTTATCGGGGATGTTCGTCCGCAATGGCCCCAATCCTCAATTTCCCCCAAGCGATCGCTACCACTGGTTTGAGGGGGATGGAATGCTGCATGGCGTGCATCTTGGCAATGGCAAAGCTAGCTATCGCAACCGCTACGTGCAGACACAGAAATATAAAAGCGAACGGGATGCTAATCGCGCTATGTTGGGGGGATTGTTTGGAAGTTCCCCTAAAGACCGTCCCCGCGTTTCTGGAAATACAGCGAATACCGCTTTTGTTTACCACGCCGGACGCTTGCTAGCTTTGTGGGAAGGCGGAGAACCACACGCTATCGAACTTCCCAGCTTAGACACAGTTGGCTCATACAATTATGGTGGCAAGCTGGCATCATCTTTCACCGCGCATCCCAAAGTCGATCCCATAACTGGCGAAATGATGTTCTTTGGCTACTCCCCAGTAGCGCCGCCGTACTTGCACTATGGCGTTGTCTCCGCAGAGGGGGAACTGTTGCGGACGGTTCCGATTGAGTTGCCAATGGGAGTGATGATGCACGACTTTGCCATCACCCAAAATTACAGCATCTTCATGGATTTGCCCCTAACTTTTAGCATGCAAAGGGCACAGCGGGGCGAACCACTCTTAATGTTTGAATCCAACCGTGCGAGTCGTTTTGGCATCGTTCCTCGACACGGAGATAACAGTAATATCGGCTGGTTTGAGACTGCTGCTTGCTACGTCTTCCATACGCTGAATGCTTATGAAGATGGCGATGAAATTGTCTTAATTGCCAGCCGTATGAATGGGACAACCGTACTTGGAGCGTCAAATAATAACCATGATGGTAAGAGCGATATTCCCCTGCTGCATCGTTGGCGGTTTAATCTGAAGACTGGTGCTATTAAAGAAGAGTATCTTGATGATGTCGCCTCAGAATTTCCTCGTATAAACGAGCAACTTTTAGGTAGAAATTCTAGATACGGCTACACTTCGCGCAGCGCTCCTACCAGTATGCCCCTCTTTGATGGGTTGATCAAGTATGACTTATTAAATGGTTCCTCTCAAACTCACAAATTCGGACGCGATCGCTATGGCGGTGAAGGCGTTTTTGTCCCTCGTCCTAATGCTACAACTGAAGATGATGGTTGGCTGCTCACTTTCGTCCGCGACACCATAGAAGAAACCTCTGAATTAGTGGTAGTAAGCGCTAAAGATATGACTGCGGAACCTGTCGCCCGCGTTATCATTCCTCAGCGCGTTCCTTATGGTTTTCATGGCACTTGGGTTGCCGATTCCCAGATTGCTGGGTAATATCAAATCCAATAATTTTTAGATAAGACTCGATCCGCCCAACACCCCGTAAAAAGGGGGGCTATGTTCCCCCTTTTTCTGCTTCCCCGTGCGAACTGGGAACCTATGCATTGAGACTCCGCTACCAGTTGAAACTATTGGCTATCAGATTTAACGGCTTTACCGATATACATTAACGATGTATTGTTATTAATTTGCCCTTTAAAATTACCCTTTTTTTTATAGCGTATATAGGAAAGAATATTTTCGTGTAATCGCCCACCAAACAAGTCGAATCCTTTAATGCCTATACTATTGAATCCAGTTTTATGCAGCAAATCGGTTAATTCTTCTGGCTTAATAAACTTTTCCCAATCGTGAACGCCGCGCGGAATTTCTTGCAAGATATTTTCTAGGAGCCAAATCATTACCAGTTTAGATTTTAAGTTCCTATTAATTGTGTCGAAAAAGAATAATCCGTTAGGTTGGAGGACTCTATGAATTTCTTTAACTGTTTTAGACAAATCGGCGATATGTTCTAAAACATCAACGCATATTACAACATCAAAGGCGCGATCGCGATAAGGCAGGCTTTCTGCAAAGCCTTGCTGATAATCAATCTCAAGACCGCTGCTAACTGCATGCATATCGGCTTGTCTAATACATTTTGCAGATTGGTCTATACCCGATACAATAGCGCCTTTTTTTGCTATAAATTCGCAAGTGAAACCGCCACCACAGCCAACATCTAATACTTTCAAATCCTGCCAATTAGAAACAAAGCGATCGCAAAACTCGAAGCGCGGTTGATTTAGATGATATAGAGCGTAGATTTTAGCATCTTCTTCCCACCAGCTATCTGCACTCAAATCATAAAATTTTAAATCATTTTTTTTCATAATTGCGTTATATTTTTAACCAAACTAATAGTATACAAGTTTGTTATGCAAAAAAATAATTTCTTATATCAAATCAGGTGAATTGCCCGCAATAAAAATATCCTAAAAGCAACCCATACCCTAAGAGAGATGGGTGCCGATAAGCATCTTTACCGTACCTAAAAATATAAGATTACAGAGGCTTAATATGCCCTCTTAGACTATGTTCAACCTTACCAGGCTGACGAACGGGAGCAATTTCAGAACGTTCTGGCGTCACCGTCCAATCATAATGGCGCAGCAGATAAGAAAGGACAATTTTCATCTCCATTTGAGCAAATTCAAACCCCAAACAACTGTGGGGGCCATTGCCAAAACCCACCAGTGCCAAAGGATGTTTTTTATCTTCTTCGCGACCTGGTGCAAATCGGTCGGGGTCAAAGCGATCCGGCTCGGCGTACAATTCTGGAAGGCGGTGAGTCAGCATTGGCGAGATAGTCACAAACCAGCCAGCGGGGATGCGATAACCAGCATACTCAATATCTTTCAAAACGCCGCGACTAAAGCCAAAAACTGGGGGATAAAGGCGTTCTCCTTCTTTGAGTACGTTAGTAAGTTGGGGAAGTTGCTTGAGATGCGATAGGGTAAGGGGTGCGTCACCGACAACTTCAGCTTGTTCTAAGCGCAAGCGATCGCGCCACTGGGGATGATTTCCCAACTCAAACAATACCCAACTCAGCAACGTGGCTGTAGTCTCGTGTCCGGCAAACAACAGCAGCAACGCCTCATTAATTACCTGCGCTTCGCTTAACTTGTTGCCGTCTTCATCTTCCGCCGCCAGCAGCAACCCCAAAACGTCTTTTGATTCCTGCAAATTGCCCGCAGCCTGACGTTCTGCAATGATTTTTTGCAAAAAAGCTATTAATTTACGACGGTCATCTTGACCGCGACCGTACAGCGTAAAAGGGACATCCCACTTCAGCAGCGCTAGTCTGCTTTCCATCAGTTGCGTAAACCACTTACTCGTCTGTTCGACTTCGCCCTGCGTTTGGGTTCCCAAAAAAAGGCGAGTAGCAACGCTCAGGGTCAGCTTGCGGAAGTCGGAATCTAGAGGAATAGTACCGCGCTCGCCCCAATCTTTGAGGAAGTTTTGCACGACATCTTGGATCGTGTCAAAGTAGGTAGCGATCGCCTTGCCATGAAACGCTGGATACATCAACCGCCTCGTCGCTCGATGTTCCTCGCCATCTTGCAACAAAATGCTCTTGCCAAACAGTGGTTTCAGAAACGCCCACCCCTGCTCTGACGACATATGCTCTGCTTGTTCCACCAGCACCACCCGATTCGCATCGGGGCCAATCAAATAAGCACCTTTACGCCCTAAAATTCGCGTCTTAAAAACCGAACCATAGCGCCCGAAACGCCGCCAGTAAAACAGTTCTAAATCTCCGAACAGTTCCAGCGCCTCCCCAAGGTAGGGCAAACCATAGCTACCAGGCATCTCTTCTGCGGATTTCAGTTGCGCCTTAGTTTGGACAACCATATTCTTGTGCATCTCCCACAACTCGTTTCTAGCATAGCGACGTGCAGCTAAAAATCACAGGCAGATAATCAAAAGAAGCCCCAACCTTCGTACAATTAGGTTGTTAGATATCACGAGCTAGGAAATTAACAATGCCAGCAGCGGTCGGTATGATTGAAGTGAAAGGTCTTCCTCCTGCGCTAGCAGTAGCAGACGCAATGGTTAAAGCAGCCCGCGTGACGCTGGTCGGTTGTGAAAAAGTTAGCAGCGCCCGCTACACTGTCATTGTCCGGGGGAGCGTGTCGGAGGTGACAGTCTCTGTTGACGCTGGGCTTGATGCGATAAAGCGAGTCACTAGCGAGGAAAATTTATTTTTATCCTCCCACGTCATTGCCAGTCCCCATGAAAATATAGAGTGCGTTCTGCCAATCCACTACACAGAATCGACCGATCAGTTCCGACTGGGGTGATGCAGAACGTCTCTATCGTCATTCCCGCTTTGAATGAGGCGAAGTGTCTACAGCGTACTCTGCGTCAGCTTAGTCTCTTAGATCCTCCCGCGTGGGAAGTGGTAGTAGTGGATGGCGGGAGTGAAGACGAAACGGTTGCGATCGCTATCTCATCTGGGGTGCGTGTCATCCACTCGAATGGGCGGGGGCGATCGCTACAAATGAACCAAGGCGCAGAAGCAGCAACAGGAGAAATTGTCTGCTTTCTACATGCCGACACTTCTGTGCCAGATGACCTTATTGCAATTATCGATAAGACTTTATCAGATAAGAGCGTTGCCTGCGGGGGATTTATTTCCCTGATGGCGGGTGAATCGACAACGCGCTGGGGAGTTTCGCTGCATAATTACCTGAAAACTTACTACGCGCCCCTGCTTTTCCGACCCCGGCTATTTTTTAAGGGGTTGCGCTTGTTATTTGGCGATCAGGTAATGTTCTGTCGCCGCGCCGATTTTTGGGATTGCGGGGGTTTTGACCCTGCCCTCCCGATTATGGAAGAAGCTGATTTGTGCGTTAAGTTGGTGCAACGGGGACGAATACGCCAAGTGAATCGCGTCGTCCAAAGTAGCGATCGCCGCGTGGCGCGTTGGGGTAGTCTTAAAGCTACGGCAATTTACGTTTATATTGGCTTTCTTTGGGGTATTGGAGTAAATGCAACCTACCTCAAAAAGTTCTATGACGATATTCGCTAAAAAGTAGCCCGAACCTGCCCGCCTGATTTATATCTGATTGAGGTTCCAGTCATAATACAGATAGCTAATTGGCGTATTCGACCCTATCGGTATATCTGTTTTTAGGTAGGATTTGATGTAATCTGGAACTGAAGAAGCGACTTTAAGAAAATCCGCCTTGTACCACTTAAAAATTGGGCTACAGTAGAGAGTACCTGTTGCGGAATCGTAGCGAACTTTATCGGTGTTATTGATAAACCGGATAGCATCATCTTCAAGTTGCAATCGCACTTTCTCTGGCCAATAAGCACCATTACGCAACAACGGGCAACCTAATGAAACGCAGACAAGTGCAAAGTGAATTCTAGGTTCATCAAATTCTTGTCTAAGAACGCCATGTTCAATCTGATTTAAACTGTAGCGCTTACCTGCAATACTATAGACAGGTTTGATAAAAAACCCCAAGAAGGCAACCCAGTTAGGGATACCTAAAATTTTCGGTCTTATGGAAGTAATTGGGTAGTTTTCTATTACTTGCTGGATAGCGATCGCATTATACAAATTTATCCACAAGGCCAATTTTTCATCCGCGTTAGTATAAGCTTCTAAATTCAGTTGCGAAATCTCCTCCAACCACCGTGAAAGCGCCTGCGGTTGTTCAGATTTCCAAGCCCGATAATTGACACGCCCCTGCGTATTCACATACTGGCGTAGCAGGTTATCCCAAGGAGTAAAATTAATCATTTTTCTAAATTCGCAACTTATTAACTTCTTGCACTACTTTAGAGACTTCTGTATTTCAGCGCCCTTTTTTGTAGGGGCAATATCCCCCTGTTTTCTCCTGCGGTGGGGTATCTCTTTTCCTTCCCAAATTGGCAACTTGTTAATATCTTGCAGAGTTAAATCTACATAACTAACGCCCTTCTCCCGATCAATATCTTGACCAAAATAACCTTGAGGGCCATCATGAGTTTGCGGGCCGATAGTGCGTGCTGTATAACGACCTTGCAGACGCGCTTGATTAAATTCCGAACCCACATTCACCAACCAGCGCGTTGGAAACACAACAGCACCTATATCCTCAACCCAGTCCCTACGACCTCGAAGGTGATAGAAACTATCAAGTTTATTAAAGCCATTCCTGCCATTAAATACGCCACCAGCAGAAACTATAATTATATTGGCATCTACCAACTCCTTAAGATAGGGAGCTGCACCCAAAGCAACTTCTATGCCACCGCTAGTACCAGCTAGAATAATTTTAATAGGTTTATCAGGAGATTGTGGTATTGGATGCTGGGCATTCATTCGGTCGATGATAGCATTAGCAATCCCCTGATTATAAATAGTTCCATAACGTGGGTCTGCCGATATCGCAAATCGCCACAAGTTGCGTATTTTGAGCAGTAAATCTGTTACTGTTTGCCAGCCTTTTGACTCGCGTCCCCAGCGCCATACTGGTGCGAATAATCGCTCCCCTCCTAAACTTTTATTAGCGGCTGAATAAGGGAAAACATCTCCTACCGCTACGCAGTTGGGATGACTCTGAACTAAACGATCGAGAAAGTATGCTTCCCCTTCAGTTAATTCATCGCCAGAAAAATCTCCCACTCCTGGCAAATAGATAATGTAACAATTGATATTAGAAGATTTTCCAACAAGTGTTGAGTTATTGGTAGCAGGCAAACTTAAATGCCTGTGTTTCTTCAAACCTAGACCTTCAGCCCCTTGATTTAGCCACCATACCATAGTCCCCACAGGTGAAGTGATTCCCCAGACCATGAGTATGATAAGAGCTAGAACTAATAGCCTCAAGGTTCCACCCCGAAGCCATCTAATTAGTTGCAAAAGGAACTCAAACATTTAATTACGTCGAAATTGTTGGCCTTTTTGGTGTAGTTTACTTTATGAAACACTAGGTCAATCTAGATTGTCATCAATCGCAAGTAGTAGGTAAACAACGTGAGCGGCGGAGATACAAAAAACAATTTACGCAGGACACTTTGGAATGCACTAGCTTTGGATGCAAATCTTTACGAAAATGCTGCTAATAATTCTAAAACACATAGGTTAGCCCTAACAATTGTAATTTTAGCAGCCGTGTCCCATGCGTTGGGCAGCAGTGTCATCTTATTAATTAGCGTGACCAAGTTTCCTCCTCTTCCTATACTGGTTTTAGCGGTTGTAATTGATGTTTTGAGCGTAGTATTGGGCTACTATTTTTGGACTTTAACCATCTGGAAGATAGGACAGTGGCTAAGACCAAATCACGCCAAATATGGAGATTTGCTTAGTCCTATTGGTTTTGCCTATGCTACCCAAGTGCTGAACTTCTTAACAGTAATTCCTTTACTAGGAGAACCAATTCAATTGGCTTTAGCGGTGTGGAGTTTGCTAGCTGTTATTGTGGCAGTACGCCAAGGGTTAGATATCAGCAATCGCACTTCTACATTAATATGTTTGGTGGGCTGGCCTTTAGTTCAGATAGCCATCGGTTCCGTACAACGTTTGGAATTTATGCTATTAAATCGCTTTTCGGGTTAAATAAGTGAGTGTTGGAATTCTATAATATGCTGTGCTGTAATTTGCGGCTGTTCAAGGTGAGGGACGTGACCGCAATCTTTAATCCAGATAAGTTTGCTGTTAGCGATCGCTCTCTTGAATTTATCTGCATCCGCAACACCTAAAATACCGTCAAACTGACCCCACAAAATTAGCGTGTCTTTGTCAATTTGCGATAGTTTATTTCCAAAAGAAGTGTAGCCGCCACTTTTAGTAAATGCAATTAATGCTTGATTCCAATTCGGCATTTTTAGGTGCAAAGCGGCGCAAAGTTGGGCATCTAGGGAAGCAAGAGTTTTGTTATAGTAAGCAGCACGACTGATGCGATCGCGTACTTTGAGGTTGCTCAAAAACGAAGTAGCCATAGAGCCAAGGGGAGGAACCATAAACTTGCCCATATTTGGCCCGCTGGCGAATCCAGCACTATCAATTAAAACTAATTTTTTGACAGCATCGGGATAATTTAGGGTAAAGTCAATAGCAGCAGCACCACCCATCGACGCCCCCACCAAAATTACAGGCTTTGCAATTAAAGCTTTCCAAAAATAGTAGAGATGGGTAGCGATCGCAGTTGGACTAAATGCCATTCCCGCAAGTCTGTCTGTAAACCCAAATCCTAACAAATCCACCGTCCAGGTTTCATTTTGTAGTGCCAAAAGGGGCAACAGGCGGCGAAACTCAAAGACAGAACTATCAAAGCCGTGAAGTAACAGGATTGGCGTCTCTCCGCTACCCTGACGAACGTAGGTAGTGTTAATTGGTTGTGGAGAGAGGGGAGTAGCGATCGCCATTTGTTCGATACTTTGAGCAAGGGCAATCGAGGTAGGTTCTGTCAGTTGCGAGATTTCGGGAGGAAGAAAACTATTAACCATGCGTTTATAACTCGAAGGGCAAATTACGAACTAAATCCTGACGATTATTAGATTTTTTTAAAGCCTGGACAACATTCTTATTAGGTTGTGCATAAACAGTCGGATAATCTACCTCACCCCATTCTGGTTTAACAGAAAACGCTAGCATCTCTTTCTCTATATTAAATTCTGCCTTCACACCTGGTTTATTACCCCTCGCATCAACTCTAATCCATTTATGTATACTCTTTAAAAAAATTGCATTCAGTCCATGTAAAGTTAATAAAGACTTATCCGCATCATCCAAAACAAGTTTTTGATAACAAAATCCGGCGGGAATGTCGAGACATCGTAAAATAGCAGCTAAAAGGTGGGATTTAGCATAACAAATACCCTGGTTATATTGCAAAACCTCTGATGCAGTGCAAGTAATTATATCTCCATTTATATCAAACGAATGCGGTATATTATCTCTGACATATTCATAAGCTTTTTTAGCTAGAGCAATATCGTTGTTAGTCGTGGCAGATAAGCTATAAGCCAGTTTTTGAATATGCTCGCTGTTATAATCGATAATTTCATCAGCGGCAAGATAGGGGGAGAGATTATCTACTTCAAATTTTAATTGCATATTGCTTATACTCTGGGACAGGCGATCGCACCACGAAACTCAGAACCTGACAGGCGGCATATTTGCAACCCCAGAACAGCATATCAGTTATCGTAGATCTTGGGCGGAGACACAAATTGAGAATTTAAAGTTTTACGGTAGAAACTGGATGAGCATCTTCACACTACAATCGGTCAAAAAGGACTTCGGCATCAAGGAAATCCTCAAAGATGCCAGCTTTAGCCTAGATGCGACGGATAAAGTCGGATTAATTGGCACTAACGGTTCTGGCAAATCAACTTTGTTGAAAATGATTGCCGGACTAGAACCCATTGATGACGGTCAGCTTTTAGTCAACTCTGGAGCTAGGGTAGTATACTTGCCGCAGCAACCCGACTTAGACGAAAATCACACAGTCTTAGAGCAAGTCTTTGCAGACAGCGGCGAACAAATGGATCTGGTGCGAGAGTATGAGGAACTCTCAGACAAATTGTCTCATTATCCAGAAGATAGCCAACTCATGTCTCGTTTTTCAACTGTCATGCAGCGCATGGATTCTACTGGCGCATGGGAAGTAGAAACTAATGCCAAAATCATCCTAACAAAGTTAGGAATTCAAGACTTTAATGCTCGCATAGGTACGCTATCCGGCGGCTATCGCAAACGGATTGCTTTGGCTGCTGCATTACTATCAGAACCCGATGTGTTGCTGATGGATGAACCCACAAACCATCTCGATGCATTGTCGGTCGAGTGGTTGCAAAGTTATCTAAATCGCTTTCGAGGCGCAATTCTGCTAATTACCCACGATCGCTACTTCCTGGATCGTGTCGCCAACCGCATTATTGAGATCGACCGAGGCGACATCTATACTTACTCCGGCAACTACTCTTATTATTTGGAGAAAAAAGCCTTAGCTGAAGAATCTGCTGTTAGCACCCAGCGCAAGCATCAGGGGGTATTGCGTCGCGAATTAGAATGGTTAAAGCGGGGGCCAAAAGCGCGGAGTACGAAACAAAAAGCCAGGATAGATCGCGTCCACGAGATGCAGGAGCGAGAGTTTAAACAAGTTAATGGTAAAGTGGATATTGCTACCCCTGGTCGTCGCATTGGCAAGAAAGTTATTGAATTAACTAACATCTCTAAAGCCTACGATGGACGCACTTTAATCAAAGATTTTACCTATGAATTCAGCCCCGAAGATCGCATAGGCATAATCGGCGGCAATGGTGCGGGCAAATCCACTTTGATGGATATTATTACCGGGAGAGTTCAGCCTGATTCAGGAAGTGTTGATATTGGCACCACAATACATATCGGTTACTTTGACCAACATTCGGAAGAATTACTCGACGCTTTAAACGAAGATCAGCGGGTAATTGACTACATCAAAGAAGTGGGAGAATTTGTAAAAATTGCCGATGGTACTCAGATTACCGCTTCGCAAATGTTAGAGCGGTTTCTATTTCCTGGGAATCAGCAATATTCACCTATTCATAAGCTATCTGGGGGTGAAAAACGGCGTTTATTTCTGTTGCGGGTGTTGATGAGTGCGCCGAACGTGTTGATTTTGGATGAACCAACTAATGATTTGGATGTTCAAACTCTCGCAGTGCTAGAAGATTATTTAGAAGATTTTAGCGGGTGCGCGATCGCAGTCTCCCACGATCGTTACTTTCTCGACCGCACGGTAGATAAAATCTTTGCCTTAGAAGAGGGTGGCAACCTGCGTGAATATCCTGGTAACTACTCAATTTATCTAGACATCAAGAAAGCAGAGGAAGAAGCATCAACCAAGGTTGAGGAAACCAAAAAGGAAGCGGCTCCTAAAGTTAGTTGGAAACAAGAAAATCCAAACAATCCTCGCAAACTTTCCTCGAAAGAAAAGCGCGAATTTGAGACGCTGGAAGGCAAGATTGCCCAGCTAGAAGCGGAGAAAGCCGCAGCGGAAAAAGCACTATACAATGTTGCTCCTGGGGAAGTCGCTAAGGTGCGCCAATTATACGAGCAAGTGGAAACTTTGACTAAGGCAATTGATGCCGCAACTGAGCGCTGGATGGAATTAGCTGAAATTGCATCTTGACAGAACAGGAGATTGATATGACTGCTGTAACCCTAAAATTAGGATCGGTTTTGCAATTAACTGACGATCAGTTTTACGAACTGTGTCAGGCAAACCGCGATTTGAGACTTGAACGCACGGCTAAGGGAGAACTAATCATCATGCCACCGACAGGCGGGGAAACAGGCAACCGTAATATTGAAATTGCCTTTCAGGTACAGGCTTGGAGCCGCCAGAACGATTTAGGAATTGCTTTTGATTCTTCCACTGGTTTCAAGCTACCGAATGGTGGAGAACGTTCTCCTGATGCTAGTTGGGTGCGGCGCGATCGCTGGGATGCTTTGAGTGCAGAACAAAAAGGAAAATTCCCCCCATTATGCCCCGATTTTGTAGTCGAATTGCGAAGCGAAACTGATTCGCTAAAAGTCCTGAGAGTCAAAATGCAAGACTATATCGATAATGGCGCTCGATTAGGTTGGCTGATTGACCCCAAAAAGCGAAAGGTTGAAATCTACCGCGTCGGAAGGGAAGTTGAAATATTAGAGAACCCAGAAACTCTATCAGGAGAAGATGTATTACCGGGTTTTGTACTTAACTTGAACTCAATTTTTGGCAACACCTAAAGCCACTCAATGCTGCGTCAATACTTTGCAACTAGCCTCGCTCAATAAATAGAAAATATATTGTTTGAGGCTAGCGATCGCAGTATTTACCCGCATATAGCCTGCGATCGCACTAGGCAATCAAATCAATCCTGCTTCTTCAAAAATCTGTCTCGCTGTTAGTTCCAAACCATGAAGCAGCGTATCTGAAATGGGCATATCAGAAGTGCATATTTGACTGTAACCATCTGGAAAAAATATCCTGATATTCATAGTTTCAGGATTTACAACCCAGACTCTTGAAATACCAGCGTCAAAATAGTCCTTAGCTTTATCTTCAAATTCTTTTATAGTTTGGTCGGGAGAAATAATTTCAATAACCAGTTCAGGAGGCACAGGACAGGCATCATTAAGATTCCAACTTGTTGGTAGGCGTTCATAAGATATGTATGTTATGTCGGGCACGGGTGCCCAGTCCTGATTTTGACGCTTTAAAGTAATCGCCCATTCCAAGCGTACTCGACCTCTTTGCCTAGACCATCGTGTGAGTAAGCTAGTCAGCGCAAAAGTCAACATGGAGTGAAATTGTTTTGGAGACACTTTAGCTACTGCTTTACCATCAACAAATTCATAATTTACATCACCTTCTGGTAAGGCTAGAAATTCTTCTAATGTGAGTTTAGTTCCTGTTTTCGCCATGATTGATTTAAGTGGTAACTAATAGCACAATGTTAGGCGACAAAAGCATTAAAAGATGCATCCCCTACTAATACAGTTCATACTTCAGCAAAGTACACTGCAAAGAACCGTTATAAACAGGAATGCGGCGAGAGGTTTTGAGTCCTACTTTTTTCGCCAGTTCTTTGTTTCCTGTCAAAATAAATGCATTCCAACCTTTGAAGCGTTGTTTGAAAACATCACCGAGCATTTTGTAGAGTTCGCCCAGTTCTCTTGCATCCCCCAACCGCTCTCCGTAGGGAGGGTTGCAAATAAGCACGCCTCTATCTGTTGGAGCTTCTAGCTGAGATAATTCGGTTTGAGTAAATGTTATCTGATCTTCAAGTCCACATCGTTGGGCATTAATGCGAGCTTGGTTTAAAATATCCCCGTCGCGATCGCTGCCCCAAATCGGTGATTTCAAATATAATGCTTCCGCTTTTTCAGCTTCCGCCCATATCTCGTCCCACAACTTTTCATCAAAGTCGAGCCAACTGAAAAAACCAAATTTTTCGCGAAATAATCCTGGTGCAATATTCAAAGCTTTTAAACCCGCTTCTAAAGGCAGGGTTCCAGAGCCGCATAAAGGGTCTAAAAAGGGAAAACTCTCATCCCACTCTGCCATGTCCAGGATAGCAGCCGCCAAAGTCTCCTTAAGGGGAGCCAGTCCCATCGCTGGTCGATATCCCCGGCGGTGCAAGCTCCCACCAGAACTGTCCAGACTTAAAATGCAACGGTCTTGATGAATGTGAACGTTAATCCGCACATCAGGATTGTCAGTATCAACGCTAGACCTCTGACCTGATTTGTCGCGCTGTTGGTCTACAATGGCGTTTTTAACCTGTAAAGCGGTGAAGTGGGTATGGTTAAGTTTTTGATTGCCCCCCGTGCAATCCACAGCCAAAGTATTGTCGGGGTGTAAATAGTCATCCCAGGAAATTTTTTGCACCTCCCGGTAGAGCATATCGGCGTTAGAACAGGCAAATTCACGTAGGGGGACTAGCACTCTAAAAATTGTCCGCGCCCAAAGATTTACGCGGTAAAGCAAAGCTTTATCGCCAACAAAATGCACGCCAGTGAAATCAGGACTGACTTCCTGTGCCCCTAATCGTTCGAGTTCAGCAGCGGCGATATGCTCTAGACCGCGAGCAACTGTGGCAAAGTATTGGTTCATAATAAGTATCCTTATCTAGTTAATATCTAGTGCTTTTGAGTTATACAATGATTTTTGTCAAAATTTAGCTTTAATTCAACAAACCAATGACAGACTTATACGAAGTTACCATAAACATAAATACTGCTCTAGTAGCGTCGCCGTCCTAGTGCCGCTAAGAAAATCGCACTTATGAAATTTGATAAAGTTAATATAAAGCGTTTTTGCTTTAATATAGTTTGGCTGTCCATTACTGCCAGCAACAAAAACTGTCAATCCATCGGATAACAAGGAGATAAACATGACTCGCGCCATAATGGAAACCGAAAAAGGCACAATCAACTTAGAACTGTTTGATAAGGATGCACCAAAGACCGTACAAAATTTTGTAGACTTAGCTGAAAAAGGCTTTTATGACGGTCTTACTTTTCACCGAGTCATCAATGACTTTATGATTCAAGGTGGTTGTCCTTTGGGAACAGGAACGGGTGGCCCTGGCTATAAAATCAAATGTGAACTTAACCAAAATAAACATTTGGCAGGCACTTTATCAATGGCCCATGCTGGTCGCGATACTGGTGGTAGTCAGTTCTTTATTTGCCACTCTCCTCAGCCTCATTTAGACGGACAGCACACGACCTTTGGCAAAACTGAAGACATGAATGTAGTCAATGCTATCCGCAAGGGTGACAAGATTCTTTCTGTCAAAATTCAAAAATAGCGCCTAGTACGCCCTCACTCTAGCGGGCTTGTCGTTCCCTGTAATTACCCAAAAAACCAGGGTTTGGAGAGTCTCTCCCCAAACCCTGGTTGGGGTACTGCTACTTCGCCTACCTACCTCCACATTAAAGATATGTCTGGGTAGTAAAAAACTAATTTTGGCTTCTCACGCCAAAATTTTCTAGATAAAAATTGTGTTTATCAATAAGGTTCTATTGCCCAACAAAACCTACAAAGTTTGAGGGAGATACGAGTAAGTGTAAGCCCTACAGCGTGCGGGAATTTTAATAATTATGCTAAATTCACAAACTCAAGACCTTAACTTAACTTGTAAGCAGTTTCTTGAACAAACTCCACAGCAACGTTTGCTCGTACTCAAAGAAATTGGATTAGCACGCTATGCTGATTTTTTAACTAAAATGCCGCTAACCCCGTCAAACGTAGCCTGTGTAATGAGGTTTTTTAAGGAACCGAGTGAGGTAAAATTTCCTAATCTTAAAAATGCCGATTTATCAGGATTAAATTTAAATGGCGTAAACTTTATTCGCGGCGATCTATCTGGGACAAACTTGAGAGGAAGCAGTTTATTAGAAGCAGACCTCTTATTTGCAAATTTTACAGCAGCAGACTTAAGAGATGCAGACTTGAGGGGCGCAACTCTCAATAAAACTATTTGGTCTAATGCTTTGGTAGATAGAGCGAATTTTGGCGATGGTATTGGGTTGACCAACCAGCAAAACCAAGACTTAAAGATTCGCGGTGCTAGGTTCAGCCATGACTGAGGCAACTTCGCTAAGTTCTGGTTCAACGACATCAAGATGTTGCTCTAAAAGCGCCAAGTTCCTGATGTTAGATTTATAGTATGCATCGAACAAGTCACCCACCAGAGGTATTGTACCGACTGCGGCTTCTAAGCCGATGTTGAATATCATTTTAGTGATAACTTCACGCGGTAAGTTAAAGCGTGCAGCTAGATAGATAATGTAAGCAGAAAAGGCTGTAGCTACTACATCCCCCGCACCTGGTACCAAACCCATAATGGGGTCTAAGCCGATGCGAAAGGGCGTGCCTGGGATGCGGATGGCATTATCCATCAGGCGGCTGAGTTTGCGGATGCGATCGAGGGTGGCGAGGCGTTCAAGAGTATTCATAGTTTCGATGATGCCACGATAGGCAAGCTTCGTCTTGTACCGCCAGAAGGAAAATTAGACATCGCAAATCTTCCAAAAGTTAGTGCCAATATCGGTAATGTTGCTTTATTGGCTGACACAAGCTAGTAGAGTTGCTGTTTGGCTGAGTTATACTTAGCAGGAATTAAACTAATCAATCAGGGATTGTATGAAGCTGCCGAAAAGATTGATGCTGATGGGGTCAGGAGAACTAGGAAAAGAATTTGCGATCGCTGCTAAACGTCTTGGCAACTATGTTATTGCTGTTGACCGCTACGCTAATGCTCCAGCAATGCAAGTTTCTGATGCTTTTGAAGTAATTTCTATGCTGAGTGCTGACGATTTGGAAAGAGTCGTCGAAAAACATCAGCCCGATATTATAATACCTGAAATTGAAGCAATTAGAACAGAGAAACTGCTTGAATTTGAGGAGCGAGGGATTACAGTAATTCCCACTGCGATCGCTACAGACTACACGATGAATCGAGACAGAATTCGGGAACTAGCTCATCAGCAGTTAGGCATAAGAACTGCTAACTATGCATATGCTACAACGCTGGAGGAAATGATTAAAGTTTCCAATAAAATTGGCTTCCCCAATGTTGTAAAACCAGTTATGTCATCTTCTGGTAAGGGCCAGTCTGTGGTAAATTTTCAGGATGAAGTTGAAAGAGCGTGGAAGTACGCGATAGAGGGTTCCAGAGGCGATACTAAAAAAATTATTGTTGAAGAGTTTATAAATTTTGAAATAGAAATTACCTTACTAACAATTAAACAGTGGGATGCACCTACAATTTTTTGTCCTCCCATCGGGCATCGTCAAGAAAGAGGAGATTATCAAGAATCATGGCAACCCATTGCAATACCAGAAAAGCTACTATTAGAAGCACAAGCGATCGCGCAAAAAGTTACCGATGCTTTGGGTGGAGCTGGAATCTTTGGCGTTGAATTTTTTGTCACAGAAGATGAAATGATTTTCTCAGAGCTTTCCCCCAGACCTCACGATACTGGAATGGTGACATTAATATCTCAGAACCTTAATGAATTTGAACTTCATCTGAGAGCGGTTCTAGGTTTACCAATACCCAATATAGAACAACTTGGTCCTTCAGCCAGTGCAGTAATTTTAGCCAACACGCATTCTAACGCGATCGCTTTTGAAGGTGTAGCCGATGCTTTGTCAGAAAAAAATGTAGATATCCGGCTATTTGGCAAACCTGATTCGCGTCCTTTTCGCAGAATGGGAGTAGCTTTAGCTAAAGGGGAAAACGTGCAAGAAGCGCGTGACAAAGCAACCTCAGCAGCAAACAAAATAAAGATTGTCAATCAGTAGTAACCCGGCAGTGCCGGACTACAAAATACTGCTATATCGCTAAATTAAAACCCGGGGGCGAGATATTCAAAATTACCTTCACCCACACTCTTATTAAGAGTATCTAAAATTCGGCGCGGATTGTCATAGGGGCCGCTGATATAAAATGGCTTGCCATTGCGTCCGCATTTAATTTTAGTTTCACCATTCCACTCGCCTAAATGAGCGCGGGAATTCTCGAAATCACGGTGAGGATTAAATCCCAATTTAGCCGCATAATCCACTGCGCTAAAAACAATAGCTTGCGCTTGTTCCAAAGTTATTTTTTGCGTACCTTCAGGAAAGCCGCGATAGGCAGACTCGATTAGTTGTTCGTACTCTAATTTATCCACTTTGCGGGGGCCAAGAGTATCTTTTACACCCAAGCACCACATATCTAAGAGGTAAGTACAAACGGAGAAGCGGTTGTAACTAATTTGCCTAGCTACTGAAACCATCGCTAGACCATTATCCAACTCACCTGCTGAATTTTCATCTGGTTTTAGCAACTGTCCCAAGAAGTTAGCAGCGCCATCGCTTTTCAGAAATTTATAGGCACAGTCCGCATTTACAAAACATTCTGCCACCGGATCTAATTCGCCTGTAGCAGCACGAGTAATTGCTAATTGCTGCGCTTCTTGTTTGATTACCGCTGTAACTTCAGCTACCCTCAATCCCAGCTTTCGCGCAATTTGCTTTGGTGTCAAATTTTGAGATCGTAACTTGGCAATTTCTTGTTGTTGTTCTGGCGTCATAAATTTTTCCTAGTAACTTTATTTGAGAATACAATGCAAGTAAACTGGAAACAATGGCGAGCGCATTATATTTCTCCCAGTTCAGCAAGATTGCTGAACGAGCATAAATTGTAACAAGAGGCACAATGGTAAGAACTAGAATTATTATGTAGTCCAGGATTGATTATGAGTAAAATAATGAACGAGCAGACGCGATCGCGTACCAGGCAAAATAAAGACCAAGCGGTGCATCCGCTGAAGCGTCTGCTAAATTATGGTCGCAAGTATCACGTGCAAATCTGGCAAGCGATCGCTTGTTCTATCCTAAATAAAGTCTTCGACTTAGCACCCCCCGCCTTAGTCGGTACGGCTGTAGATGTAGTAGTGCAAAAACAGGATTCCCTAATTGCTAAATTGGGGGTACGCGATGTCTTCGGACAACTTTTGATACTTGCATTCCTCACCTTCATCATCTGGAGTTTGGAATCTACATTTGAGTACGCCTACAAATTGCTTTGGCGCAATCTAGCGCAGACAATTGAACACGACTTGCGACTCGATGCATATACGCACATACAGGAATTAGAATTAGCCTACTTTGAAGACCGCAGTACTGGCGGTTTGATGTCTATCCTTAATGATGATATCAATCAATTGGAGCGCTTCTTAGATAGCGGTGCAACTGAAATCCTCCAGGTACTCACAACAGTAGTAATTATTGGTAGCGTATTTTTCATTCTAGCCCCAAGCGTGGCTTGGATGTCCATGCTGCCCATGCCATTTATCTTATGGGGTTCCATCGTATTTCAAAAGCGACTTGCTCCCTATTATGCCGATGTGCGGGAAAAAGTAAGTTTGCTCAACGGGCAATTATCCAATAATTTGAGCGGCATTACAACAATTAAAAGCTTCACGACAGAAGAATATGAAGCCGCAAGAATTGGTAGGGAAAGCGATGCTTATAGACAAAGCAACAGGAAAGCGATCGCCATCAGTTCTGCCTTTGTTCCGTTAATTCGCATCATCATTTTATTCGGCTTTACTGCAACGCTAATAATTGGGGGAATGCAAGCAGTGGCAGGCAAGCTGTCTGTAGGTAGCTACAGTATAATGATCTTCTTTACAGAGCGTTTACTCTGGCCTTTGACTCGCCTGGGAGACACGTTCGACCAGTATCAAAGAGCTATGGCATCTATAAACAGAGTAATGAATCTTTTAGATACACCGATTGCCATTCATTCGGGAGATATTTCATTACCAGTCGAAAAAGTGCGCGGCGAAGTAGATTTAAAAAATGTCACCTTTGCTTACAATGGACTAGATCCAGTAATTAAAAATCTTTCCTTACAGATCCCCGCTGGTAAGACTATAGCGATTGTCGGTTCCACTGGTTCGGGTAAGAGTACCCTAGTGAAACTGTTACTAAGGTTGTATGAAATTGAAACAGGAAATATAACCTTAGATGGCATTGACATCCGCAATTTGAAGTTAAAAGATTTGCGGCGATCTATTGGCTTAGTTAGCCAAGATGTCTTCTTATTTCACGGTACGGTGCAGGAAAATATTGTCTATGGAAATCCTGATGCAACAATAACAGAAGCGATCGCTGCTGCTAAAATTGCCGAAGCCCACGATTTTATCATCCAACTTCCCCAAGGCTACGACACGATTGTTGGCGAACGCGGACAGAAATTATCAGGGGGACAGCGACAAAGATTGGCGATCGCGCGAGCAGTTTTGAAGAATCCGCCCATTCTTATCCTCGATGAAGCAACTTCTGCGGTGGATAATGAAACAGAAGCAGCAATTCAGCGATCGCTCGAACAAATTACCATTAACAGAACAACGATTGCGATCGCTCATCGCCTCTCCACCGTCCGCAATGCTGATTGCATCTATGTCATGGAATATGGTCGATTAGTAGAACAAGGACGCCACGAACAATTACTCAATCAACAGGGAATTTATGCTAGTTTGTGGCGAGTACAGACGGGGGTGAAAGCAGAGGAGAATTAATAATCAAAGCCCGCCGACTTCAGTCGGCGGCTATACAAACAAAACCTGCCGAAGCCAGGTTTCAAGAGCCATTTATTAGTCCGCGTAGGCGGACTTTGTTTTTGTAGCCGGGATTTCAATCGCCAGGTATTTTAGTTCTGTTATTTTATCAGAGCGATCGCGCAAATTTATCTTAGTGCTATCATCGCCCCGCTTGTAAATTCAATCCTTACAAAACAAGAACAGAGTCATTGAAAACTCTATCGCACTCCCCAGATTTTGATGGTATTGTCACTACTGCCGCTGACAATAGTTTGTCCATCGGGGCTGATGGCGACAGAATTTACCCGCTTTGAATGTTCTTTGAGACTATTTCTGAGTTTGCCATCATGCAGGTTCCAGAGTTTAATGGTACCGTTTTCACCACTACTGAAAATAGTCTGTCCATCGGGGCTAATAGCGACGGAAAGAATATGCGATGAACGCGCTTTGATTGTATTTCTAAGTTCTCCGGTGTGCAGGTTCCAGATATGAATGGTTTTGTCCCAGCTGCCACTAACAAGAGTATCACCATCCGGCGCTATGGCGACGGACATAACCCAGTCTGAATGACCTATGAGTGTATTTCTCAATTCCCCGGTGTGTACGTTCCAAATCTTGATGGTATTGTCACTACTGCCACTAACAATAGTTTGCCCATCGGGGCTGATGGCGACAGAACGAACATAGTCTGAATGCCCTATCAGTGTATTCTTGAGTTCTCCGGTATGCAGGTTCCAGATACGAATGGTTTTGTCCCAACTGCCACTGGCAAGAGTCTGCCCATCCGGTGCTATAGCGACGGATTTAACCCTATATAAATGCCCTCTGAGTGTATTCTTTAATTCTCCGGTGTGCAGATTCCAAATTGCGATCCCTTCCTCTTGACTACCGCCACCAATAACATTCTGCCCATCTGGGCTTATGACGATGCAATTTACATAGGCTGAATACCTAAAGAGATTAGTAGTTCTGAGCTTCCCGCTGTGCAGGTTCCAGAGGTTGATGATACCCTCATCGCCAGGGCTGCAACTAACAACAGTCTGCCCATCCGGTGCTATGGCGACGGACTCAACATAATGTGAATGCCCTTCTAACGTGTGCAGGCACTCAAAAAATTTCCAATGATTGTACTTTTTTAACGCCAGTTTTACTTTTGTCTCTTGCCTTTCTCGGAGTAGCAGATAGGCAGCCTTCTTGATCTGCATTGATTCATCATTCAAAGCCTGAATTACTAAATCCAAGCCAAATGTTCCATAGTTCAGCGCTTCTTTTAAAGCAGCAACCCGTGCTTCTACAACCGGACTGCAAAACCGCATTCTCACACCTTCGAGTCCCCCTAAGACGACACCACCAACTGGGGCTGAATTTTCACCGCCTTTGACAGCATCGTAATCTCTCGGCTGATTGGAATTTTCTGCCATCGCACTTTTACCTCTGCATTGTTACTAATATTCCCCAATTACTTGAGAAAGGCGCAGGGCTTGGACTATTTATGCCCCGCGTTAGCGTCAGAGAAGCGAAGTGCGTTAGCGCGTTAGCGGCTCTGTAAAGAGCATCGCGCCCCTCCATGCCATGTCCCCAAAAGACTGGTGCAATTTGAAGCGCCGAATATTTTATGCTACACTTGTAATACAAAACTATTGTTGTGGCTTCGTCTTTGGTGGTGTCGTGATGACAAAGATGTACAAATATCCCAGAACCTATCACATTGAAGGGTCGCGGTTCCAGCCAGGAGATGAAGATCTCGATAGCATACCATTTAGCGCGATCGCTAATAAATATGTAGTAATTGAAGAAAAAGTTGATGGTGCTAACGCCGCCATTAGCTTCAGTCCCGACGGTCAAATGCTCTTACAAAGTCGCGGACATTACCTAACAGGAGGAGAGAGGGAAAAACATTTTAACTTATTCAAACAGTGGGCATATAGTCATGCTTCTGCATTTTGGGAAGTGCTGGGAAGCCGCTACATTCTCTATGGCGAGTGGTTATATGCAAAGCACACAGTTTTTTACGACTATTTGCCGCACTACTTTTTAGAGTACGACGTGCTGGAAATTGAACAGCAACAATTCTTGAGTACGAGTAGCAGAAAGAAATTATTAGCAGGATTGCCCCTCGTTTCAGTTCCCGTCCTTATGACAGGCATTTTGCAGTCAAAAAAGCAAATGATGAATTTATTAGGGGAGTCAAACTATATCCAGCCGGGACATATAGAGAAGTTGCGGTTATTGTGTAGAGAGAAAGAGCTGGATGAGGAGCGAGCGCTCAAACAAACCGATACCAGCAGCACAATGGAAGGCTTGTATATAAAAGTAGAAGAAGGTGAGGTAGTGAATGCGCGTTATAAATATGTACGGGCGAGCTTTTTAACTACCATCTTGCAATCAGAAGGACATTGGCTAAATCGCCCTATTATCCCTAATCTGCTGCGTCCCGGTGTCGATTTATTTAGTTAAATTTCACTATACCCTCGTTCCCAGGCTGTGCCTGGGAACGAGAAAAACTAACAACTAACAACTACTTATGACTAATTTATTAACTCAATTAAACGAGACTTTCCCATTTTGTCCTACACCTCCAACATGGGAGTTAAATTGGGATGAAATAACCAACCATTTCGACTGCATAAGCAACCTAAAAGGATGCGTGCAAGATCCCATTCATCATGCGGAAGGAGATGTTTTCATTCACACCCGCATGGTGTGCGAAGCGTTAATTTCATTACCAGCTTGGCGTAACTTATCCAGTAGCGATCGCTCTATTCTTTTTGCAGCAGCTTTATTGCACGATATCGCCAAACCCGCATACACAAACATCGATGAAAATGGCAGAGTCTCCTCTAAAGGTCACGGTCGCCAAGGAGCAAGAATGGCAAGACAAGTTGTGTGGGAACTCGATCCGCCAATGCCATTTTATCAGCGAGAACAAGTATTTGCCTTAATACAATTAGGCAGTCTGCCAATGTGGTTTTTAGAGAAACAAAACCCGCAACAAGCAGTTATTAGAGCCAGTCAAGTTGTCCGGTGCGATTGGTTAGCAATATTGGCAGAAGCAGATGTTAGAGGACGCAGTTGCAACGACCAACAGGGAATCCTAGATCGAATTGAACTTTTTCGAGAATTTTGTCAGGAAAATAACTGTTTATCTCAACCCCGACCATTCCCCTCAGAACACAGTCGCTTTATCTACTTCCGCAAAGAAGATGGATATCCCGATTACCAAGCGTTTGACGACACGCAATTTGAAGTTGTTTTAATGTCAGGCTTGCCGGGAACTGGCAAAGATTACTGGATTCAGGAAAATCTTCAAGGGTGGCCTGTAATTTGTCTAGATGACTTGAGGAAAGAAATGAAAATTACTCCAGGAAAAACGCCAGGAATCGTGGTGGAAGAAGCAAAAAAAAGAGCGCGTGAGTATATGCGATCGCGCCGTTCTTTTGTCTGGAATGCCACTAATACCACTCGCTCAATGCGCCTGCAATTAATTGATTTTTTTGCTGGGTACAATGCCCGCATCCGCATTGTTTATCGAGAAGCAAACTTTGACGAATTGCTGCGGCGTAACCGCGAGAGGACAGCGATGGTTCCCGAAAATGTTATCCACAAACTTGCTGCCAAACTCGATATTCCCGACATAACCGAAGCACATCAAGTGCAGTGGGTAATTGACGCTTAATAGTAGATTTAGGGTGGGCATTACCTACGAACTTGATATTAAAAGGAGTTTATATGAATCGCCAAGAAGTTGAACAGAGATCAATTTTAATTGCTTTAACAGGATCTAGAGGCTACGGATTAGCTACTGAAACCTCCGACTACGACTATCGCGGCGTTTTTGTAGCCACAAAGCCTTATTACCTCGGCTTTGACCAGATTGAACAAAAAGACAGGGGTTGGACAGAAGAAGAAGGTTTGTTTACTTACCTCAGCAAAGACACTTGCATCTATGAATTGAAAAAATTTCTAGAACTTTCTGCTGATAACAATCCAAATATCCTAGAACTTCTCTGGTTTAAAGACTACGTGCATCTAACCGAAGTTGGCAAAACTTTGATGGAACACAAGCAAATGTTTTTATCAAAGAAAGTCAAGCACACCTATGCTGGCTACGGCTACGCACAACTCAAAAAATTAGAGTCTCACCGCAAATGGTTGCTGGAACCGCCAACCAGGAAACCTGAACCAGAAGACTTTGGGTTAGAACAAACTCCACCGCTGACCATAAGCGAAATTAATTCATTTCTGGAATATCTCTATCTATTAATTAGAGATAGGATTCAGTTTGTCGAGGAAGCACAGGAACTATATAAGCTGCTGACTGCGGATATTGATTTCAAAGGTGTATTGAAGCAGTACGCTTTACCAGAAGCAACCTTAGAATATACCCAAAAAATCACTAAGAGTTCAGAAAATTTCATTCACCGCCTGCAAAAAAGCCAGCAATATCAAAGCGCCCGCCGCGAGTATGATAACTATCAACAATGGAAGAAAAATCGCAATCCTGCACGGGCGGCGCTTGAAGCTAAAGTTGGTTATGATGCCAAATTTGCAATGCAGGCTATCCGGTTGTTAAGAACCGGGATTGAGATCTTAGAAACTCAAAAGGTGATAGTTGATAGGAGAGAAGCTGGTGATAGGGAGGAGTTGCTAGCTATTAAACGGGGCGATTATAGCTATGAAGAAACTATGGCGATCGCTAACAATTTATATAAAGGGCTTGATGTTGCTTATGAGAAGTCTACCCTACCAAGAGGTGTAGATAAAGACGCAATTAATCAACTTTGTATCGATCTAGTTGCAATGCAAGGATTGTGAAAATCGAGGCAGAGCCTCTAGATTTTCGTTCCCAGGCTCCAGCCTGGGAACGAGAGTTACACTAGCTTGCAGGCTAAAGCAGACAAGACTTACATGTGGAGGGGGCTTGGGGGACGCACCCGTCCCCCAACGGGGGGTGTGGGGGGAGACCCCCAATTCCGGGTTTTTCCAGCTAATGCGAACTACTGCATTAACGGCGGCGGCTACCAAACCCGCCAGAACGAGAAGGCGCACGCGATCGCCCACCACTACCAAAACCGCTGGGACGATTGGTGCGAGTAGGAGTAGAGCGATTAGAACGACGCAGAGTGCTAGAACCATAACCAGACCCCGTAGAACGGCTACCTTCGCTAGGCACTCGCCGAACCGTCGTCGGTCGATTGTTATATGAAGGCGATCGCAAGCGACCAGTCGTGCGTAAAACTTCACGATTTCTAACAGCTGGCGGTGGCGCTTGGTAGCGGCTTTGGTAACGATTTACCGCTTGCCCATAGCTACTGCCATATCCCCCATAACCCGTCATCATCCCACCTGGCTGATAAACAGGCGGCACGTAATATTGAGGTCTAAACAACAAGCTTCCTACAGCTTGACCTGCCAACGCTCCGGCAAAAGGAGCCCAGAAGTTAGATTGCTGACGCACTACAACAGTTTGGGGTTGACCAGTTTGAGGATCGTTTCTAGTTTCCGTTACGTTGTGAACGTACTCAATTTTAAAGTCTTCAGTCAGGTGTAGAGCTGCCTGACCGTTATTAACATTCAGAAAACTCTTTTTGCCTGCTTTGATTTCTTCATCTGTCAGACGAGCCATCTGCAAATCGGTAGTGCGATAAACAGGAGGCGAGCCTGCTGGAGTATCGAGCAACATTAAAGTGTATTCCCCATTACCATCATCGTAGGTAGCCTGTTGCACGGGATATTGTCCCTCAG
This sequence comes from Microcoleus sp. FACHB-831, assembly GCF_014695585.1. Classification (NCBI taxonomy): domain Bacteria; kingdom Bacillati; phylum Cyanobacteriota; class Cyanophyceae; order Oscillatoriales; family Microcoleaceae; genus Microcoleus; species Microcoleus sp. FACHB-831. The sequence goes on from NZ_JACJON010000037.1 coordinate 72,853, forward strand.
CCAACCGATTTTGAGATGAGGTTGTATTGAAGGTTCTATTCTGAGATGGTTGATTAACAGATTGTCTGGGCGTTGGATCGCCGCCACAGCCAACTGTACCCAGACACAACGTCAGGGACATTAAAAGGATTGTCAACTTGCGTAACATAATTTTGTGATTGATTGTGACCAACAAGCTATTAGCCGAGTAATTTTTGATTGGTAATTTTGGATTTTAGATTATATAGCCAACCTAAAATCTAAAACAAACTTACAGGGGAATGAGTTCTGGAAAATTGAGCAATAGTTGATCGCTAGTCAGTTCATCGCCCAACCGTGCAGGGGAAAAGTGAACCTGTATAGCCCGCAACCTTTCCTGATAGTGCAAATTAATTATGGCTTTTAGACCAGCTTTAAGCGCACTGAGTTCGGCAAGATCGCCTTCTAACTCTGGTGCTTCTCCCTCGTAAGCTATGGTAATCATAACAACCAAGTTACGAGTTACTGGAAGCGTTAAAGGTTCATCTCTCCCAGTATTAGGTTGGCTGAAGTCGGGTTCGCTTAGGTAGCGCGAGGCAGAGTCAGTAAATAACTCATTCACGAAGTCGCCAGCTTCACCTTCACTCCAGAAAACATCGCCTTCATTGGCCGCAGATTGCCAGTAAGTATCGTTCTGTAATAGGTTTTGGCAAATTTCAACGAGTCCTTCTCCAAGGATGTTAATGTCGCCATCTGCTTCGATTGCTTCTCTACCAGCGCGATTGAGAATTCCTAACAGAGGTGCAACCTCTTGACCTGCTAAATGCATAAACAAACGGCAGACTACAAATCGCGTGCGTCCGGTAAGTCTATTCAAGCGATCGCCCCAAGAACTCATATTTTGCCTTGCCAGTAAATACAAATAATAGGTTTCAATTGAGCTATGTCTCCGATTTTACTTTGTGGCTAGAACACAGCCGTCTTCCCTCAGATTGGTCATTGGGAGTCCGGAGTCCGAAGTCTGGCCAGAGTTGCAGAATTATCACCAATTACCCATTCCCCAAAGGATAGTTGCCAGTAAACTCAACCTCAGAGTATTCTAACAAGGGCATTAGTTCGGTTTTTGGGCGGTAAATCACCATTGTTTTCTGGTTTTGATGACTTTACGCGCAGTCACGCTAGTGGCAGCGAAATTTCTCGCCATCGGTTTGATGGTTGGTCTTTAGACGAGCGAGATCCCCAGGTTATTAAAGTTTTGATGGCGGCGTGGGAATTCCTCTACCACTACTACTTTCGCGTAAAAACCGATGGTTGGCATCACCTACCTTCTAAGGGGGGCGTGCTGATTGTCGGTTCGCATAATGGGGGGTTGCTCGCACCCGATATGTTTATGTTTATGTATGACTGGTTTCGGCGGTATGGATGCGATCGCCCCGCCTATGGACTGATGCATCCAGCAGTTTGGAAGGTTTCTCATGCGATCGCAAAGGGTATAACCGGCGGACTGTTCTCGCTACCGTTAGAAGTCGAGGTCTCAACTTTAGCAGTCCAGTGCGGGGCAATCGTCGCTCACCCCAAAATGGCTCGCGCCGCCCTGCAACGCGGTGCAGCAGTTCTCGTCTATCCAGGCGGCGCCGAGGATGCGTTCCGTGCCCATCGCCTGCGCCATCAAATTTACTTTGCAGGACGCAAGGGATTCATCAAACTTGCATTGCAAGAAGGCGTGCCCATTGTGCCCGCAATTTCTAAAGGTGCCCACGATACTGTAATAATTCTGGATAACTATTATAAACAGGTGCGACAACTGCACGAGTGGGGATTGCCTTGGCTATTTGATATCGATCCTGTAGCGTTTCCGATTTACTTGGGGCTACCTTGGGGGCTGGGGATTGGCCCGATACCGCACATTCCTCTACCCGTACAGATTCACACGCGAGTGTGTAAGCCTATTGTATTCGAGCGTTACGGTTTTGCAGCAGCACGCGATCGCAAGTATGTAGATGCTTGCTACAACCAAGTCCTCACCCAAATGCAACTTGAACTCGACCGTCTAGTGCAAGATTGTTCCTAATAATTTGTCAGATTCATCGTTGTCCATCCCCCATTCCCCTTATCGAACCCTAGCTCTCAATTTTGAAGGCAAAATCCTTAGTAATTAACAAAACGGGGGTAGTGCGCCAGACTTATAGAGTCGGTCGTTGTCGGCAGCGATCGCTTGTTTGAATCTAAACTAAATTCTGTCTCCCAGTATTGGTCAAGTCTGAACGCACAGAGCCTGAGAGTTATTATCCATAAAAAAAATACAGCCAAATTCGCTGTCGATATTCATAAATTCTAAAATTTTCAACCCCCAGCGCTGTGTTAGCTTAAATCATCTGCCTGTGGTTGCTAAATTTGTTACAGAGCAGGGTAGCCGGAGCAACCGACTCCCCCGATCCCCCGCCATACCCTTGGGGTTGCTGGCTGAGGGAAAATGTCAACATTTTTCGTGTGAGGGTAATGGTGGAAAGACAGCAATTATTCAATAGCTTGTGGTTGAGCCTGACAACTGCGATATTAACAACTCAGCCTGTTTGGGCTAATACAATACTTGTAACTGCGGTAAGGATCGACCCTACAGACAGCGGGATGAAGGTGATCTTAGAGAGCAAAAAGAGCGCAACGCCTACCGTCTTTACTTCCAGTTACGGTAAAACTTTTGTTGCCGACATTGTAAATACCCAACTGCGCGTTGGCTCTGTGAATAACTTTCGGCAGGATAATCCTGCTGATGGAATTGCCGCGATTGCCGTGACATCTTTGACTCCCAACAGCATCAGAGTCGCTGTAACCGGGAAGGATGGAGTGCCTTTAGCCAGCATGCGCGGAGGTAAGGAAGGTTTAGTTCTCAGCTTGAAGGCAAGCTCTAACACCTCTGTTACTCAAGCGTCTATTCAGCCTTTAGTAAACGACACCTCCAGCAACGCCTCAAAAAATTCGGATGAGCAAACAGCACTTGTGGGATATGAGGAGCGATCGCTTGATAGAGCCGATGGCAGCAAACTTGATGCGATCGCATCAAACATCAAGTATAAAGATGTCGCTAGGGAAACTCAGCAAGGCCAACAAACAACTAGATCTGCCGCTGCATCTCGCCAGCAGAGTGTTGCTACAAACAGTCTTCCCCAAGTTAACCCAACATCCGTCAACCCTGGTCCGCGTCCTTCAAGACAAGCCCCCAACTATCTCAACCCTACCCCCAATCCTTTGCAATTCCCCACTAAAATTGACGAAGTGCGGATTCAGGGAACCGAAGCCATTACTTTGCAACAAGCTCTGGAACTAGCACGGCGCAACAATCGCACGCTACAAGCAGCAGAACAGACCCTACAACGCAGTCAAGTTGCCGTCAGAGAAGCCAGCTCCGCTCGCTATCCCACCCTCGACGCTACCACTGGTATCAATCGTCAGCAGTCAACAGGCGGTGAACTTTCAAGTCAGAGAAGTCCATTACAAACCGACTCGGACACCCCTAGCACGTCCGCCAATGCTAATTTGAGACTAAGTTACGACCTGTACACCTCTGGCGAACGCTCCGCCCGCATCCGCGCCGCTGAGGAGCAAGTGCGCTTCAACGAGCTAGAAGTCGAGCGCCAAAAAGAGGAACTCCGCCTCAATGTTTTTAATGATTACTACGGGCTTCAAGGAGCCGATCAGCAAGTAAGAATTAACCTAGAGGCTGTCAGAAATGCCGAGGCTAGTTTGCGGCAGGCTCAAGCTTTAGAACAAGCTGGTGTCGGTACTCGCTTCGACGTACTCCGTTCTCAGGTGCAGCTAGCCAATGCTACGCAAGATTTGACCAATGCTCGCAGTCAGCAGCAAGTTGCGCGTCGCCAGTTGGTGCAGCGGTTAAGTCTTGCACAATCGGTCGATATCACAGCAGCAGATCCGGTGCAAGTGGCGGGTAGGTGGAACCTCTCCCTTGAAGAGAGTATTGTACTAGCTTTTCAAAATCGCGCTGATTTACAACAGCAATTGGTACAGCGGAACATTAACGAGCAGCAGCGACGCATTGCTCTTTCTGCGCTGCTACCTAAAGTTAATTTAGAAGCTAATTACAATGTGCTAAATGTTTTTAACGATCGTCTGGAAAGAGCTGATGGCTACAGCTTAGGAGCAAACATCAGGATGAATTTGTTCGATGGGGGAGCGGCAAGAGCAAGGGCGGAGCAGGAGGAAACAAACAAGGCGATTTCTGAAACTCGTTTTGCTGACCAACGCAATCAGATACGCTTCCAGGTAGAAGAATCTTATGCCAACTTGCAATCTAATTTTGCCAATATCAGTACCGCTGATGTTGCTTTATCACAAGCTAGAGAATCCCTTCGTTTGGCACGTTTGCGATTTCAAGCAGGTATAGGCACTCAAACTGATGTAATTAATGCAGAAAACGAGCTTACCCGCGCTCAAGGTAATCTTGTCAACGCTATTTTAAACTACAACCGTTCTTTGGCTACTCTACAACGATCTGTTAGTTCTGGGGCGCAACGTTAAAGCCTAAATGTTTATGGTTCATGGTTCATGGCTCATAGCTATGAACCAATCCCCACTTCTGTAACAATTTTTGTAACAGAACGGGGGTTTGGATGCTATTCCGTCTAGATTCAGGACAAAGTAAGCGGTAATCCTTGTAGAGACGGGCAATGCTGGGAGAAGCACGAGACTATCAAATTCTGTTTTTATCTCTGTTCCTAGTATTAGGAATTGGGACAAGGGACTGGACGCTACGACCATCGATGATTATAGTTGCGATCGCGACTTGTCTGGTAACTCAATGGGCTGCCACATCCTTCTGGCCCATATTTCAACAAAACATCCGCAATTTTTTCGCCAAGCCTGAAAGTTGCTCCTATCCACAAGATGCAACTAAGCCAATTACTCCCCTTCAGCCTTCATATCGCAGCGCCCTGATTACATCTTTAGGCCTTAGCCTGCTACTGCGAGTCGATAATTACACGACGATGATGATAGCAGGAATGCTGGCAATTTTAAGTAAATTTGTGTTTCAAGTTGAGCGCAAGCATTTTTTTAATCCGGCAAACTTTGGCATTATTTCAGTTCTTGTCCTGACTAAAGATGCGTGGGTTTCTCCCGGACAGTGGGGAGAAGATTGGTGGTATGGATTGTTATTTGCAGGAACGGGTGGTCTGGTTTTGAAACGGGTAGGCAGATGGGATACAACCGCTGCTTTTTTAGGTTCTTACGCACTGCTGGAAGCTATTCGCAATGTCTACCTAGGCTGGACGTGGGATGTATATTGGCATCGGTTGATGAGCGGCTCGCTATTGCTGTTTGCCCTGTTTATGATTACAGATCCTCGGTCAATTCCTAATGCTCGTACCGGGCGTTTAATTTGGGCTGCGGGCATTGCTATCTTAACGTTTATACTGCGTAATTACTTTTTTGTTTCTACAGCAGTTTTTTGGGCATTGTTTGCGATCGCGCCCTTAAGCGTACTTGCAGATTTCATCTGGTCAGCACCGAAGTTTTCTTGGGTTAAAGCTACAAAATCCGCTGAAAACAATATTTCACAGCCTGAATTATCACCGAATTAGAGGAGGTGGCCATGAAGCCATTTCGTATTTTCATAACTTTTCTGCTTGTTCTGTTTACTTTTATTTCATTTGTGCCTGAAGCGTGGGCATTTTGCGGATTTTATGTCGCCAAAGCAGATAGCAAACTATACAACAAAGCTTCGCAAGTAGTACTTGCAAGAGATGGCGATCGCACCGTTTTAACAATGGCGAACGACTATCAAGGAGCTGTTAAAGATTTTGCCCTTGTTGTCCCCGTTCCTGTTGTTCTGCAAAAAGACCAAGTACACGTTGGCGACCCAAAAATTATTGAACGGCTAGATGCTTTTAGCGCACCTAGACTGGTGGAATATTTTGATGAAAACCCTTGCGATGGCGAGGCTCCCGGCAATAGGGAAGCAGGTGCGACTAGAGGAGGATGGGAACCACCGAGCTTTAGCGCAAGCGATGAAAAAACGCTGGGTGTAACAGTAGAAGCAAAATTCACAGTAGGAGAATACGACATTCTCATACTAAGCGCCAAAGAATCAGACGGACTGCAAACATGGCTGCAACGCAACGGTTACAAAATCCCCCAAGGAGCAAATCAGCTACTTCAGCCATACATAAGACAAAAGATGAAATTCTTTGTCGCTAAAATCAATCTAAAAGAATTTGAAAAAACAGGTTCGCAATTCCTACGACCGCTGATGATGGCCTACGAATCGCCTAAATTCATGTTACCGATTCGCTTAGGCATGATTAACTCTACCAGCGAACAAGATTTGATAGTTTATTTGCTATCGCCCAAGGGTCAAGCTGAGATTACCAACTACCGGATGGTAAATATCCCCTCAGATACAGAAATACCAGTATTCGTTAAAAACGATTTTGGTAATTTCTATAAATCCATGTTCCAAACTTCCTATGTTAAGGAAGATAAAAAGGTGGCATTTCTGGAATATGCCTGGGATATGCAGAGCTGCGACCCGTGTTCTGCCGAACCATTGAATTCAGAAGAATTGCGTAAGGCTGGTGTATTTTGGGTTGAGCGAAACAGCCCTAATAATGTCTTTATCACCCGTATGCATATCCGCTATAGCCGGGATAAGTTTCCAGAAGATTTGATGTTCCAAGAAACATCAAGCCGGAAATCTTTTCAGGGTCGATATATCATGCACCATGCTTTTACAGGCGAAGCGAACTGTCAAGCTGCACAAGAATATAAACGGTCTTTGCCTAAAAGATTTGAACAAGAGGCGCAGAATTTAGCGAAGTTGACTGGGTGGAATATTGGAGATATCCGCAAGAAGCTGCCAGTGGTAGCTAGTGGAGATTCTAGCCCTTGGTGGCGGAAAATTTGGCCTTGATATTTTGAAGTAGGGTGGGCACTGCCCACCAATTGCCAAAAGCGGTGGGCAATGCTCACCTAATAATTAGAGGAAGTGGAAATGAAGCTATTTCGTATCTTGAAGATCGTTATTATATTTGTGCTGGCATTTATTTGCTTTGCACCAACAGCATGGGCATTTTGCGGATTTTATGTTGCAAAAGCAGATAGCAAGTTATACAACAAAGCATCGCAAGTCATTCTCGCGAGGGATGGCGATCGCACTGTCCTAACAATGGCGAATGACTATCAAGGAGCTGTTAAAGATTTTGCCCTTGTTGTCCCCGTTCCTACTGTTCTGCAAAAAGACCAAGTTCGCGTTGCTGAACCCAAAATTATTGAACGGCTAGATGCATTTAGCGCACCCCGACTGGTGGAATATTTTGACGAAGATCCGTGCGCGGTTAATGACAGGGTGCAAATGGGATCTAGAATGGCTCTACCGCCATCAGCAGCGCCTCGTTCCGCAGCAGGGGCTAGAGATAACAATTTGGGTGTAACTGTAGAGGCAAAATTCACAGTAGGAGAATACGACATTCTCATACTCAGCGCCAAAGAATCAGACGGATTGCAAACATGGCTGCAACGCAACGGTTACAAAATACCCCAAGGCGCTAATCAATTGCTCCAGCCATACATAAGACAAAAGATGAAATTCTTTGTCGCCAAAGTCAATCTAGGAGAATTTGAAAAGACCGGATTCCAATCGCTGCGACCGCTAATGATGGCTTACGAATCGCCTAAATTCATGTTACCGATTCGCTTAGGCATGATTAACTCTACCAGCGAACAAGATTTGATAGTTTATTTGCTATCGCCAAAAGGGATGGCAGAAGTTACTAACTATCGCCTGGTAAATATCCCTTCAGATACAGAAATACCAGTATTCGTTAAAAACGATTTTGGTAATTTCTATAAATCCATGTTCCAAACTTCTTATGTTAAGGAAGATAAAAAGGTGGCATTTCTGGAATATGCCTGGGACATGAGTAGCTGCGACCCGTGTTCTGCCGACCCTTTGACCCCTGAAGAACTGCGTAAGGCTGGTGTATTTTGGTTAGATCAACCAACAAACTCAACACCAATGCCGAGAGGAAGATTCGCCCCTCCCCGCCCGTTAGGTAACTCGGTTTTTATCACCAGAATTCACGTCCGCTATAGCCGCGATAAATTTCCAGAAGATTTGATGTTCCAAGAAACATCAAACCGCAAAAATTTCCAGGGTCGTTATGTTATGCGCCATGCTTTTACAGGCGAGGCGAAGTGTCAAGCTGCACAAGAATATAAACGGTCTTTGCCTAAAAGATTTGAACAAGAGGCGCAGAATTTAGCGAAATTGACTGGGTGGAATATTCAGGATATCCGTAAGAAACTGCCTGTCGTAGCTAGTGGCGATTCTGGTGCTTGGTGGCGTCGTATTTGGCCTTTCTAGGCATCATTTTTGGCTAATTGTTCAGGGTTGATTGTTCATAGCAATGAGCAATCAACCCTGAACAATTTCATTAGATTTGAGTAACTACCTGATTCACGCGGGGTCTGCCGAAGCGTTCCCAAGCATTACCGCCTCGCAAAAATAATTCCATCCAACGTATTTGGTTCCCACCATCAGCAGCAGGCCACCCGGAACTACCTGGAGAAAAGGCGAGAGTCCCTTCAGGTACGCGAAAACTGCCATCTGAATAAATGGCATCGCTGACCACATCACCGACTCTAATTACTACTTTTTCTTCGGGTTTGAGGTTGAGGGTATGCGCTGGAATGGTGGTTTTGATGTTACCGTAGCCATCAATCCAGGCGACGCGATCGCTGGGTGCATCTGGGATTTGTTCGGGTTTCAAGGCTTCTCCCAAAAGGCTGTGGTCTCCCTGCGCGATCGCCGCTGCTGCACTGGGAAACACATCACGCGACCGGAACTGCGACCCACCCCGCGACACTTTCACGGTATGCATAACTTGAGCGTGGTCTTTGATGAAGGAAAGCGTATAACCTGCAAAGACGCCAACTACTTTAACACCGTTGGACAGCAGAGCGTAAGTCAATCCCTCGCCTTCATTGTTCAGTCGCGCTTCTTTGTCATCCTTGCGGGGAGCGCAGTTGTGATAAATTAAGCGATCGCTAGGGCCGGGGTTGAGGCCGAGTTGCGCCACCCAGAAGCCAGTCGCCAAGGTACTGAAGGGAGGAACCGAGAGGCAGTGGATCTGGGATGGAGGTAACGCCATCAAAAGACGTTGCGTAACTTCTGCAAAAGCGGGATCTCCGGTTCCGTAGTCTGCAATCAGGCTGATGAACATAGCTCCTCTGTTGTGGAATGCTACTGTCAGATTAAGCGATCGCGGACGCTTGGCGGCAGTCTTAAAGAAATTTTATTGCGTAAATTTCACACAAATAAGCTATCTCATAACATCGCAGTTGCAATGTTTTGGCGCAGAGTTCAAGAATTCCCTGCCACTTGGAATAGGTAAGTTTCACTCATGCGATAGAGACTAGATTGCTACGAAATTTGAGAACTTAAGAGAAATATGTAAACAATCCTTAACAACTGAGACAAAAAAATCATGCTTGGGATGAATCAAATTAAGACAGCGGCACTGCTAGGACTGCTTAGCGGTGTCCTGGTTCTAGGTGCTTATTATCTCGTAGGTAACGAACAGGGACTTTATATCGGTTTTGCTTTAGCTGCAATTAGTAGTTTTAGCTCTTGGTATTATTCCGATAGAGCAGCATTAATGGCATATCGCGCTCAACCCCTTGCTCGTCAAGAAGCTCCGGAACTTTACGATATGGTTGCATCGTTGAGCGATCGCGCTGAAATCCCCATGCCTACTCTATTTGTAGTACCTACAAAATCACCTAATGCTTTCGCCACAGGTCGAGATCCCGAACACGCAGCATTAGCAGTAACTCAAGGCATTTTAGAAATACTTACTCGCGAAGAACTCGAAGGAGTTTTGGCTCACGAAATCACCCACATTCGCAACCGCGACACCCTCACCCAAGCAGTTGCAGGCACTATTGCTGGAGCTATAACTTTTGCCGGACGAATTCTTACATTAGGAGCGCTTTACGGCCCAGTTACCCGCGACGATCGCCGGGGTGGGAATGCTTTTGGAGCGTTATTCTTAATAATTTTGGCTCCTATTGCAGCAGGTTTAATTCAATTTGCAATTTCTCGAACGAGGGAGTTTGCTGCTGACTTGGGTTCGGCAGAAATAACTGGTAATCCTTTAGCTCTTGCCAGCGCACTTGAGAAACTTGAAGAAATGGGTCATCAAATTCCCATGAATGGCAATCCAACTATGTCACCGCTACTGATTGTTAACCCTGTATCTACGAAAGGTTTGCAATCTCTTTTCCGCACTCATCCGCCTACAGAGGAACGCATTCGTCGTCTTCAAGAATTGGCACAGCAAAAGCAAGGTACTCCGGTTTTGGTCTAAGTTTTGCCTCGCCCTAATGGAAAACAAAATTATTAACTCTTTTTAGAAGTTTGCTAGCTCAAAAACACGGTATCCATACCGTGTTTTTGATTATTTGTAGACTAGCTATATTAATATTCAGTTGATAAACTCAAACGACAATAGTTAATAGTTTACTGACTACTCGCCGCATTTTTTTGAGCATAGTCGAGATTGCGTTGATAATCTATTGCTTTTTGCTGCGCTACTGTATGTTGGGGATGTGTTTGCGGTACGGCTTTCATCAATGCGATCGCTTCTTCCCACTCACGAGTTACTAAGTTCCAGTCACCATTGGATTTTGCTGATTGGGTGATAGTTGCTGCACTCGTTGCTTTGTTCACCGCCTGTTTGAAAGTGTCAGACTGAGGCGATGCAGAATCTACAGGTGTTGGCGCGACAGATGGAATTTCATTATTAGCTGCGGCTGGCGCTTGAGATGCGACAGGAATAGGTGCAGTAATTTGAAATTGTGGTAACTTAGAAAACAAATATGTTCCTGCCACAATTAAAGGAATTACAAGAAACATCAGAAAAAGTTTTGATACCTTTTCAGTCTTTCTGAGATTTTGGCGATTTGATTGGCTCGTAGTTGCTGGTATTTTGCTGTTTGTTTTCATCTGGCTCATACCCATTTCTTCGCGCAAACTGTCAATCTCTGTATCTGGCGATGAACTAAGATTGGCTGCACTTGTTGCTAGTTCGTTATTGACAGAATAGACTTCAATTATGCGTCGCTTGAATAAATACTCAATCTGGTAAAGCCCTGCTGCAATAACAAGCCATATGGTACTAACCCAACCGTATAGCGTTGTCTCAGCTGAAGAATTATATTCATAGGTTATTTCTTGGAAACTAAGACCGAATAAAGGCATGAGCAAGATAGCAAGCCCTACTGCTGTCAGCGTAGCCAAGAATATAGCAAGCCAGCCATACAATCCTTCCCACCAGCTTATTAACCCTGGAAACCATCCTTGAAGCGTGCCTATCTCTGGTGGCTGAAATGATGGGATGAATTGACCGAGAATCAGATGCAGAATGTGATGGACAAATGCGATCGCAACTATTGGAGATAGCATTGCTATTATTCCAAAGAAAGCTAATACTTCCGGACTATCAACCAGTATCGCCAGATTGACACCCACACTTCCCGTAATTCTAACAATAACTAGAATAACTGCTAAAGATAAAGCCAAACTCATGGCTTTTAGCCAGGATGTGGGGTAAGGAAACCATGCAGCACAGTGGATATGTTGCAAATTTTGTTTGGCAAGTTCTGCAAGATTTTGCTTTTTCATAAAAATGTAAATGAGAGCAGCTAAGAAAGTAACTTTCTATTTAAGAGTTCCCATTACTGGAGGATAGATCAACATTGGCTAGCAATTTTTAAGCGATCGCTCTCACCTACATCCCCCAAATACTGTTACTGTCAGATTAATATCTCATTAACACCATGCAGTTTTCGGGCATGATTCATCTAGACGATATTGCACAATTCTTAGATTATTTCTTTGCCGTCCATCGCTTTAAAGACGACCAAGGTGGCATTTATAGCCCATCATCGCGCCCCATTCGTTGTATCGGTTTAGCTTTAGAACCTTGGGCGGACTTAGGAGAATGGGCAAAATATAAACGCATAGATGCCCTATTTTTACATCGTCCCTGGAAACTTGAACCAAATCAACTTGCACCCAATATCGGTGTAGTTGCATATCACTTAGCCTTTGACGAACGCATGACACTCGGTTTTAATCCCCGACTTGCTGATGTTTTGGGGATGTCTGCATTGGAGGTGTTGGGTGAGAAAGAAGGACGACCCATAGGCGCGATCGCAGATATTCCTATACACACTTTCCCTAGCTACTGCGATCGCATACATCAAATCTTCGGCGGACTAGACAAAGCTATTGCTAATAGCAAAAATGACATCAAGCGCGTGGCTGTAGTCGGCGCAATGAATGATGCCCTAGTACGCGAAGCCGCAGCGCGAGGCGCAGATTTATACATTACTGGACAGTTGAGACAGCCAGCAGAAGAAGCAGTTCTAGAAACTGGAATTTCAGTCATTGCAGTCGGTCATCGACGATGCGAAGAGTGGGGGTTGCGATCGCTTGCTGGAATCTTGCGCGATCGCTGGTCTAGCCTTGAAGTGCAAACATTAAGCTAGCAGACGACGCTATAAGTAGAACATGAGTCGTTTTATGCTGCGCAATCCCATGTAGCGTAAGCTTTTTAGCTTTTCTCTACTTCTCTACCTAATCTTTTTCTCTACTCTCTCTATACTCTCACTAAAAAATAACTTTATTTCTCACGACTATGCGGTAGTACATAGCTACTACTTTTTCTCTACAGTATTAACCCTAGACTTGTACTGCTCATCTATTGAACTAATTTGTTTAACAAATCGTTGAACGTTGTAGCGGTATATAAAAACCACCTCACGCCTATATAAAGGGGGAGGTGGCCATTTGCAATACTTTCTCTGACTACTTACCAGACCTTCTTAACGCGGTACAGGTAAACCAACTTTTAACTCTTCTCTATTACTGTGAAAAATCAAGTAGCCTTTAGTACCGCAATCCAAAGCTAAGAACGGATGGACTTTATGAATCTCATACAACCTCATTAAAAGTAGCGGTGATATGTTTCCAGTGAATACAATACCCTTCGCAAGGTTGCAGAGGCACAACTCCATATCAACAAGTAATGGGTTAGTTAATTCATTTGCGTTCATTACCTTTAGAAGCGTGTATGCCTCTCCCTCTATTCTTTTGAACCGTATCATCGTATTGGTTAGATTCATTCTCATTCACCTTTGCTAAGTATCTTTCAGACATAACGTTTAAGTACTTCTTTAACTCTTGTTGCTTTGTTGCATTCATTTTGTACTTAGCAACAAAAATCTTCTGATTCGTTCTAACTGTCAATTCCCAGTAAGGGCATCTTATCAATCCGAATTCAGGATGATGTAATAACCCTATATGTGCAACCACTCGCATTCCCGTTCCTACATAAAACCCAAGTGCTTTAAGGAATTCTAATTCTTTATCGGTAATTGTAGACTTATGTAAAAAAATCTGTGCTTGGATTTCTTCTTCTGTTGTTTTAACTTTAGCGCTTTCTTCTACATCTTCCTTGGAATATTTAAGAGGATGTTTTAAAAGTCAAACTGAGTCAAAACTCATGCAAGTCGTCGAACCATAAGACGTATCATCGCAATATAAATAAAAGTTTCTGAAGTTTGTGGTAAGCGTTCATAA
>NZ_JACJON010000038.1 GCF_014695585.1 Microcoleus sp. FACHB-831
TACTCTTTTCTCTGCTCAAAGTATGTTATCAATAAGCTCAGATTTTTGAGCTGGGGCATGAACCGCAAAATCCTTTGGGCGTAATGGTTTGGGGGTGCTTGTCACCCCCTGAACAAATATCTACTTGCTATCTGACAAACAACCAATGTCTGCTCTAGGTGGCTGAAAGTGAGTTCTCCCCTGCTACCAAACCCCACAGTGTATCAATTGCATCCCCTACGTCTTCTGAGTCTTGGTGCTGCTCAAGCCACTTGCCGACAACAGCGGCAATCTCACTGGAGGGTTTGCCCAACTTAACCAGCGCCAAGGCAGCACTGGAAAGCACGCCCCAATCCTCATGCTTTAGGCAACTCAAGAGCGCTTCTATTACCGACTCCGAGGCATTCCCTATGTTACCTAGCGCCCAAGCAGCATTAGAACGCAAGCCCAAATCCTCATCCTGTAGCTGATTCAGGAGTGCTTTTATTACTGACTCCGGGGCATCCCTCAAGTGCCCCAGCGCCCACACAGCATTGGAACGCAAGTCAGAATCTTCATCCTCTAGCGTATTAAGCAGCACTTGTACCACCAACTGTGAGGTATCCCCCAACCTAGCCAGCGAACAGGCAGCCATGTAGCGCACGTCAGAATCTTCATCCTCTAGCCGATTCAAGAGTGCTTCTATCACCGACTTCGAGGCATTCCCCAATTCGCCCAGTGCAAAGGCAGCCCAGTAGCGGATGCTACAATCTCCATTCTGTAGTCGATTCAAGAGTCCGTGTATTAATAATGACTCGGAAGCTTTCCCCAAGTCCCTCAGCGCCATTGCAGCGCTTATGGCCACAGCAGAATCCTCGTCATAATCATCATCCTTTAGCTCATTGAGCAGTGCTTCTATTACTAAATCGGAGGTATTACCCAAGCTGCCCAGCCCCCACGCAGCACTAAGACGCAAATAAGCATCCTCATCCTGTAGCTGACTCATGAGTTTTTGTATTACAAGATCCGAGGTATTTCCTAACTTACTCAGTGCCCAGGCAGCAAAAGAACGCACCTTAGAATCCTCATCCTCTAGCGTACTCACGAGTGCTTGTATCACATATTCGGAGGCATTGCTCAAATCGCCCAGCGCCCAGGCAGCTCTCAAACGAACGTTAGGAGCCTCATCTTGTAAACGTGCCAGTAAAGTTGCGATCGCCTCATCTTCTTCCCCCAGTACTGCCCGATATTTTTGCAGCCGCAATTCATCGATGCGAGCTGCTGAATCTTTTAACAGTTGCAGCGCTTTAGCCTCAAAGTCAGTTTCAGACAGACAACAAAGGGTTTGAAAAACCTGAGATTGTATTTTGTCAAATATTTTGCTATGAGGACTAATTTCCAAATTTACTAATGCTTGCAAAATTTTTGCTACTAAACTTTCATCTGAAACTTCTATATCTTCTGCCAAACATCTGCCAGCAAATAAAAGATTCCGATGCAACAAATTTTCGTAAGGTGTCGGTTGTTTTAAAATTTCCTTAAGGACTTGCGTCGCTTTCATTGGTTTCTGCTGGGCAATTAGCAGCAGCAACACTTCGCGCCAGTGGGCATCGTGGAGATGTTTTCGTATCTCCTCTAGCACTACCTCAATGTCTTCGTCTTCCTGTCGATAGCGGATGTCTTCAGCCGCCAGGTATTCCTGAAACGTCTTGTGGACAAAGGCATAACAATCCTGCCCTTGTTCGTTCAATAATCCGGCGCGTTCCCGAATATGCTTTAAAAAGCGTTTAGCTTCTTCTTTCGCTTGATATCGCTCAATCCGCTTTTTTTTGGCAATGTACTCGCTTAATTGGGCAATCAGTTTTTCAGAATCAATTAAAGTTCCGCCATCTTTATTGTTGCTGCTTCCCTGTGCGTGAATCCAATAAGCAAGCTGTTGCATCAAACGTTCTATATCATCTCGTTTGAGATATTCTAGCGGCCAACCATCGTCGATATCTTTGCCTTTATCCCAGTTAGTTAATAGCGTTTTAACAGCCTTATCGTAAAGTTTGTGTCGCTGTCTGGGCAGATGCGCTTCGTAGCGATGGATTAGCGAAATAATTGTCAGTAGCAGAGGATTTCGCGCCAATAATTTTATTCTGTCTTGTTCCGCGATCGCCTTCTTCAAATTTTCTCCGCGTCGTTGCGCTTCCTCTGGCTCTTTGCAACGGCTCTCATACCAATTTTTGATAAACAATTCTATTTTTGCCTCGTCGAACAACTGGAGGTTATAGTGCGGAAACTCTTCCGTGCGGAAAAATCCTCGCCGATAACCAGCAGGACGAGAAGTAATAATCGCTCGATTCTGGGAATATTGCCGTAAAAAATTTTGAATCCGCTCAACAATTTTATAGCACTTTCCTAAGTCGGCTACCTCATCCAAGCCATCGAGTAAAATTAACGCTCTTCCGTCTTCTAGCCAATATTCAAAGAACCCAGGCGGCAGGGTTTTCACAGATAGATTGTTACAAGCAAACTGCTGCAAATATTCGAGTATACTAATATCAGTATTTCTCTCTAAATCCCTAATCCGAATCAGAATAGGCAGTAATTCTGTATCTGCTGCTAAACCCAGATTTTCCGGCTTTTTCTGAGCTAGTGTAACAGCAAAGTAACTCAGTAAAGTTGTTTTGCCAGAACCTGGTTCTCCCAACAGTACGAACTTGCGAGAAGTGGTTTGGCTTAATATCTGTTGTGCGGGAAACTTCCTGCCAGCGCTTTGTTCCAAACGTGCCTTGTGGCGTTGTTCCCAAAGTAATTTTGCCTGACGTTTTCCCAGCGTTCCTTCTAGACTTTTTTCATACTCCAAAGGCAAAACATCATTAGTATGCGACTCCTCTACATCAGGCATCACAAAAATTTGTGCCAGATGAGCAGACTTTTCGACTTCTTGCCCTTCAACCGCAATCCCAGCAAACTTGACATCATCAAAGCAGCTTGCCAGTTGCTTGAGATAATCTTTTTTAGCAAGTTCAAATCTTAGATAAGCGCTAGTCTTCTCAAAATAAGTATCGGCAAAAATTTTCAGCCAATGCTCAATGCTATTTTCAGGGAATTGTAACTTTTCAGGTTCTGATCCTGCCTTTGTAAAAGCTAAAATTAAAAAATCTATGTCTGGGGTTCCTTGATGTTTCAGGGGCTTTTGTAATTCCTCCTGAACGCCCGTATCTTTGAAAAACCGCGCTAAAAGATCTCTAGCCTCCTTGTCGCCGCAATTATAAAACAGTTGGTTGCTCGAACTCTGGGTTGCGTCCCAGTTGACGGCGGCATCGCTGCCAGCTTCCAGGGCTTTCTCTAAGTCTGTGGGGTTTAACTCGCTGTTGATCTTACTAACCAGTGTTTTTGCAAGTCCTGGAATAGCTGCCTTTAGTACACTGATCGCCACCGATAATTCCAAGCTCATGCTGCCTCGCTGATGTGCTTTGAGCCATATTATGGCTTGCCTGCAAGGACTCTGGCAAAAGGCTTGACGCTAATTTAAGAGACAAAGGTTCTACAAACAAGCGTCCAGGCAGTGTCTTGCTAGCCTAAACCAATTGCTCAATTCTCATCTAAGATAGTCAAGCTTTGAGGGCGAGTGCGATACCATCCATGTAGTCAGCAACACATCTATTGTGAGTTATGGAACCAAATTCTTTACCAACGGAGGTGATTTTGACGCACCCGCGTCAGACCCTCGGAAATCTCGAACTCGATTGGACGCCGCAACCAGGCAACTATCTTGATGTTCAAGGTAAGACCTACGCGGTTTTGGAACGCCGCCACCGCTATCAATACAAAGCTGGACGCTATCGATTGCAGAAAATTGCCATCTACGTCCAATCTGCTCAACGACCGACTGAGAGCAGTTTTGTAGGAGGACGCTGGGTGTTAGGAGATGCGAACTGTCGCTTCAATGCTCAACTAGAACTAATTCGCTGTGCTGTCAATCCAGATGGGCCATGCGAGAGCTGTCGCTTTTTTGAGACTGCTGAGTGAGCAGCGTTAACAAGTCAGCCTGGAAAAATTATCAACTCAAAACTCAAATCTCCCTAAAACCTCTCCCACAATTAAGCGACTTCCATTAGCAAAATCCCATCCAGATTGAGCGCGTTTGCCAGCTAGCTGCACTTCTCGCAGTAGCAATAGTCCTTCGCCAGCTTTGACGATTGGGCCAATTTTTTTATGAATGCTCACTACTTCGCCAGGATTTGCTGTCTGGGAAGATAAGGCAGGCCAATCCTGTTCTAATATTTTCAACTCTGGCGGCAACTGAGGGAAGTAAGCGGGGGCAATAGGTGCAGTGGCAAGAATTTTGAGTGAGTTTCCCCGAAATGTTGCCACGCAGTCGGGGAAAAATCCTCTAACTTGGTTGTGTAAATCAATGGGCGATCGCGACCAATCTATAACATAATCTGGCTTTTTAATTAGCGGTGCGTAAGTAGCTTCGGCTTCTTCTTGGGGAATTGGTTTTATTTCTTGTCGTTCCAGCTTCAGCAGCGTTTCAACTAACAAATCTGCCCCCAAATCAGCTAGATTCTGCCCCAGTTGGTCTGCGCTATCCAATAACCCAACGGGTGTAGAAGCTTTGAGCAACATAGCCCCAGTATCCATCCCAGCATCCATTAGCATGGTTGTGATGCCTGTCTCTGTCTCGCCGTTATAAATACTCCACTGTATTGGCGCGGCACCCCGGTACTTGGGCAGAAGCGAACCGTGTACGTTGATGCACCCCAGCCCCGGCATATCTAGAATTTCTTGAGACAAAATCTGCCCATAAGCGACGACCGCAAAAACATCGGCTTGTAGATCTTTGAGCTGGGCAAGGGTGTCAGAATCTTTTTTAATGCGTTCCGGTTGCCAAACTGGTAGGTTATTTGATGTAGCAACAGTTTTCACTGGTGAGGGCAACATCTGATTGCCTCGTCCCCTACGCTTATCTGGCTGGGTGACAACGCCCAAGACTTCAAATTCTGGATGTGCCAGCAAGCGTTCCAAACTGGCAACGGCAAATTGGGGAGTGCCAAAAAAGATAACTTTCATTTAGGTAGAAAATGGGTAATTGGGAATTAGCCAGAATAATTATGAATTGTCAATTGTGAATTATGAAATAGCCAGTTTACGCCAATTCACTATTCGAGTTTGATAATTCATTATTTCCCAATCCTTACTATCCACCGTCGCGCAGCAATTAAGCTGGGAATAGTCCGATACTATAACTGGAATTTTTTTATAGGTGTCTGTCAATCAACCATCTTCTAAATTTGATCTGGCCGTGCAAGTACAAGGAGAAGGGTTCCCCATCCTCTGCTTGCACGGCCATCCGGGTAACGGTCGCTGTATGTCGGTGTTTACCCAACATTTATCTAGTAGATTTAAAACTCTGGCTCCTGATTTGCGGGGATATGGCAAGAGCGGCGCTGCTGGCGATTTTCAGATGCTCGACCACCTCAGTGACTTGGAAGCACTCTTAGATCGCTCTCAAATTGACCGTTGCTTGCTGGTGGGTTGGTCGCTGGGGGGAATTATGGCTATGGAGTTGGCATTTAAGCAGCCAGATCGCGTAAGCGGTCTGATTTTAATTGCTACGGCTGCTAGACCTCGCGGGAACCATCCGCCTATTAGCTGGCAGGACAATTTTTACACGGGGCTGTGTTCAATTTTGAACCGGATTAAACCTGGCTGGAAGTGGAATATTGATACTTTTGGCAAGCGATCGCTCTATCGCTATCTGATCCAACAGCATACGCCCACAGCTTATAAATATTTAGCTTATGAAGCTATGGATGCTTATCTGCAAACCTCTGGATCAGCTACAAGGGCACTAAACACAGCCTTAAGAGCTGGATACAACCGACTAACAGAACTACCCCTAATCGAATGTCCCAGTTTGGTGCTAGCTGGGGAAAGCGATCGCCACATTACTCCTGAGTCTAGTCGGGAAACTGCCAGACTCCTCCCAAACTGCGATTGGCAGTGCTATCCCAATACAGCACACCTGCTACCTTGGGAAATTCCCGATCAAATACTTACAGACATTGATGAGTGGATTAAGCTCAATCCTCAAGTAGTTTCACCAGCTTGAGGCCGGGGAGAGGAGTAACAGGGCATGGGGATATAGAAGGAGGTAAAGATGGAGAATTACCACCAAATCATAATTCCCCATTCCCCATTCCCCATTCCTAAGAATTTACATCTGACCGCTGAAAGCAGGCTTGGCATTGCGGTCAAAGCGATCGCCCGAATCGTCGTAAATAGTCAGGTTGCCAGGTTTACATCTCTTGACAGCAACCTTAATGCCTTTAGCTCCTTCTTGTTGCAGGTCTTCGATGTATCCAGCTTTGTTATACTCAGCTTCCTTGGCAGTGAAATAGGGGCCGAAATAGTAGGTGCAGCGGGGGCTATCCGTAACAATTTCAACCCACCAAGCCAATCCAAAGAATTGGAGAATGTTAATGAAGAATTCTTTCATGTTATTTCCCTGTTGTGTGGGATGCAACGCTCTTTTCTAGTGTTTTTGTTCTTTACACTTTGTTATAGTGTGGCATCTTGCTTTTTGGAAGTATCTGAGGAAAGATTATCCAGGCATATGTATTCTCTGCGACCAACGCTGACGATAGATTTCATACAGAGCCATTCCTGTTGCTACAGAAGCATTCAGACTCGGCGTTTTTCCTTGTAGCGGAATTGATACTAGGAAGTCACAGCAGCGTTGTGTAAGCAGGCTTAAGCCTTCTCCCTCAGAGCCTATGACTAATACTATCGGCCCTGTAAATTGAACACTGTGTACCATTTGACCAGCACCAGCGGTAGTACCGTAAATCCAAAAGCCAGCTGCCTTTAATTCTTCTAAAGCACGACTGAGATTTACTACTCTAGCAACAGGAAAAGTTTCTAAAGCTCCGCTAGCGACTTTCATTACTGCTGAGGTAATTCCCACTGCTCGGCGCTGGGGAATTACTAAACCTTGGACTCCCAAGGCTTCAGCTGTACGAATAATTGCCCCCAAATTGTGGGGATCGGTGATGCTATCTGTGACAACTATTACTGGCTGATCGGAGGTAGATTTTGACTGGGCGATCAAGTCGCCAAGCTCGGTGTATGCGTATGGGCCGACTTGAGCAGCTACACCTTGGTGGTTGGCTCTGTGAGTGATTTGATCCAAACGGAATGGTTCAACTTCATCTATTACAGCTCCTTTTTCCTTAGCTTTGACGATCAAGGTGTGGAAGCGAGGATCGTAGCGCAGGTTAGGCAAAATCCAAATCCGATTGAGCTGACGTTCGCTTTCCAGAGCCGCTAGGACAGAATGGCGTCCGTAAATCAGATCTGCGTCCTCCTCCGGCGGGCTAGTGACGCTGCGATCGCTGCTTGGGCGATCGCTGCTTGGGCGATCGTTCATTGGGCGATCGCCGCCAACTCGGCCTCGCCCTGGCTTATCCTGATAGCGTCTGTCTCTGTCTCCCGTGTATGATTCTTCCTGGGACTTATGCGGTCTACCACCCTCGCGCTTTGAGCGAATGGGCTTGACTTGCTCGTGTTTAGCCGAATGGCGCCTATCACTTTGCTCGGTTTCGTCAAAGCGCTTTCTAGGATAGGGGTTAGCACCAATATTACGCTTTGAGCGGATGGGCTTGCCTTGGTCGTCTTTGCCGGGAAAGCGTCTGTCACCCCGATCGTTTTCTTCGGAGCGATCGCGAGAATTGGGTTTAGCACTAACGCGCTTCACCCGGATGGGCTTCCCTCCACTTGGCTTGCCAGGAGCGCGAAACGGGCGGTCTTTATCAGCCATATTGTTATAAATTTCTGACTTATGTAGGTGGGTAAAGCTCTAAGCGAGCCAGCAACTGGGTCAAGCGGTTAGGGTCTGTAAGATAAAGGTATCCCATGAGCGTTTCTAAACTGGTAGCTTGCTGATAGATTTTGGGATCGACACGCTTGGGGCCTCCCGCAGCAGCATTGCGTCCGCGTCGCAGGATTTCTAATTCGCTAGTGGTGAGGTAGGGTTCGAGAGCCAGCAATTGAGCTGCTTGACTTTCTGCTCGGACTTGGGCAACCACGAGATTATGGTAGGTTCGCGATCGCTTCGGTGGCAACAAGAAGTACGAACGTACATACAGTTCATAAACAGCGTCTCCCAAATAGGCTAACGCTGTCGGTGACAGTTGCTCGATTTGGCTTACCTCCATTGTTGCGCCGCCCAGCTGATTTAAATTAACTGCCGCACAACCAACTAATAAGTTACTATCCAGCAAATCTGAACACCCTTGCTTGTGTGAGTCCACCAATCTTGCCCTACCTCTTTGTCTCGATTTTAGCGTCGCACTACAGATCCCCGTAGTAAAAAATTGCCAAAAAAAACTACCCAGTTAACAAAACCGGATAGCGGCAATGTATGTTTCTCCCTCAAGCTTTTGTGACTTTCTCTAGAGCTACTTCCACTGAAGGCTGCAATGAGAGAAACTGTTCTAAGCGCACCAGCTTCACAGTCTGGGTTACACGGGGATTGGTGACAATTTGCAAACTCCCTTCGGCGCTTTGAGCCTTCTTTACCAGCTGCACCAGAGCGCCCAAGCCAGAGCTATCGACAAAATCTATTTTGGAGAGATCCAAAATTATATGGAAAGGCCCATCCTCAATACACTTGCTGACCACCTTCCGAAAAGTTGGTTCGGAAAAGGCATCCAACAAGCCAGTGAGGCGAAATAGCTGGTAATTGTCCTTGACCTCTCTTGTGCCTCTTAAGCTGACGGTCAGGGTTAATGGCTCAGGAATAACTCCCTCCTATCTGGATGTCCTAAGTTCGAGGATCCAGTATATAACACAATTGACACTGGCGTTTCTGCCAAAAGTTGCAATTTTAGCACTGCGGAACTTGCGTTTATCCCGACGATTTTAAATTAGTTGCTGCTTTTTGGCAATATTCCCATAGCTGTTCCGGGGCATACAAAAAGTCGATGCCCGTGCTGCCAGCGGCTGTGTTGTTTCGGACAATTTTTCCCAATTGGGAAAATTTACTTTTTCTCTCCCAATCAATCGCCAAATATTTACAAAGTGAACATTTGGCCGTTTCCTAGCAGTTAATGGCTGCTCCTTGTGCGTAAAAAAAGCGGCTCTGGCCTGCGGTATATATTTGCGGAAATGGTATGTTCGCGCCAATAGCTCCCGCAGGGGTAGGGTGGATTCTAAACAGAGGTTTTGGTCTTGCGATGTTCTCGCATAGAGTTAACAAACTGCTCAAACAAATAATCGGCATCATGGGGGCCGGGGCTAGCCTCTGGGTGATACTGCACCGAGAACAAAGGCAGCGATTTATGACGCAAGCCAGCAACAGTGCGGTCGTTAAGGTTTAGGTGGGTAATTTCTACCTCTGGGTTTAGCGAATCAGCAGTAATCGCAAAACCGTGATTTTGGCTGGTAATTTCTACCCGCTGTTCTAGACCCGCAGGGTGATTTAAGCCGCGATGGCCAAATTTAAGCTTGAAAGTTTCTGCACCCAGGGCATGACCCAGAATCTG
The DNA here is from genome assembly GCF_014695585.1 of Microcoleus sp. FACHB-831. NCBI lineage: Bacteria > Bacillati > Cyanobacteriota > Cyanophyceae > Oscillatoriales > Microcoleaceae > Microcoleus > Microcoleus sp. FACHB-831. Next base: position 9,498 of record NZ_JACJON010000038.1, read on the forward strand.
ATGTCCCATGCAAATGCCAAAGACTGGTTTCTGACTATCTAGCAGCGCCCTAGTGGTTTCGATGCCTTCGGTGACGGCAGATGGATCGCCAGGACCATTGGAGAGAAAAATCCCATCGGGGTTGTATTTAAGAATTTCCTCTGAGGGAGTATTGATAGGGACAACTACCACACGGCAACCGTAACTAGCAAGGCGTCGCAGAATATTGCGCTTAATGCCAAAATCAAGCGCTACTACTGTAAGTGGTTCACCTTCAGGGGTTGGGATGCCAGAACTGAATTCCCACGCTGCATCGGTGGCTTCAGACCACTCGTAGATTTCGTTCGTTGTAACTTCCCGAACGAGATTTAAGCCAGCCATGCTGGGAGCATCCTGCACCTGTTGCAGCAACTCAGCGGGGTCTAGGATTTCGGTAGAAATTGCACCATTCATTGCGCCACTAGAACGCAGCTTGCGGGTAAGTGCCCTAGTATCGACACCGTAAATTCCAGGGATGTTGTGTTGCTTAAGGTAGTCTGGCAAGGACTGGGTGGAACGCCAATTGCTGGGACGGACGGAGATATTACGAGCGATCGCTCCCATCACTTGGGGGCCGTTTGACTCTTCATCGTCCTTATTGACGCCAGTATTACCCAATTCTGGATAAGTAAAGGTCACAATCTGACCGCAGTAGCTTGGGTCAGTTAATACTTCCTGATAGCCCGTCATCCCGGTGTTAAAAACCACTTCGCCGATAGCGGTTCCAGAAGCACCAAAAGACCAACCTTTGTAGGAAGTTCCATCAGCAAGTACTAGCAGAGCTGGTTGAGCAGAAGCAAGAGGCATAGGAAATCTTGAAGAGTGTAAATTTTAGACTCAAGACTATAGACAATAAAGCAGTCTATAGTCTTTGAGTCCTTTTGGACGGGTGCAATTATCTCATGGCTGGTTGGGGAACAAAGCAACTGGGTATACCAGCGTGAGGATATGCACGGCGATCGCCCAGTTGTCTTTGTAGTCTTCTGGGATTCCTACAAATGCACAACCAATACTAGCTGGCTCCTTTAAGTGTTATTTCCATCATCTTTGTTTTTGCTCTGACGAGCCTTTTGCTGGAACTGCTCGAAGTAGTCAGTAGGTTGTGTAGATTCAGATTTACTAGGTGCTTCATCACCCCCTGCGCTTGGCTCTGTAGAATCTGGGACGATCTCGCTAGGCACTTCGCTAGATTCTACTCTTGCCTCACGAGCCTTTTGCTGCAAGCGCTGTAAGAAGCTGATTTCTGCTACGTCTTCAGAGTTTGTGCGCTCATCGGGTAATGTAGTCGCTTCGTCTGTAGAAGAGATAATGTTATTCAGCGCATCGCTATACTGTGGTTTAGCGTAGCTAGAACTTTGCTGCAAGCGTTGCAAAAAGTCGAAGTCTCCTAGAGGCTGAGATTCTGGGTATTCCTCGCTACTTGCTGTTGTTGACTCTTTAGGCTTTGAAACGATCTCAGTAGGTGCTTCGCTATATTCGAGCTTGGCTTGACTTGCCTTTTGTTGCAAGCGCTGCAAAAAGTCGAATTCCCCTAGAGGTTCATAGTCTGTGGATTCATCTCCACTTGCTGTTGTTGGCTCTGTAGGATCTAAGACAATCTCAGTAGGTGCTTCGCTATATTCGAGCTTGGCCTGACTCGCCTTTTGCTGCAAGCGCTGCAAGAAGTCGAAGTCTCCTATAGGTTTATCTTCTGCTGTTGTTGGCTCTGTAGGAGCTAAGACAATCTCAGTAGGTGCTTCGCTATATTCGAGCTTGGCCTGACTCGCCTTTTGCTGCAAGCGCTGCAAGAATTCTATCTGTGAGGATTCAGATTCCAATCGCTCTTGAGGTTGTGAAACTGTTTCGGTTTGCCCGTCGCTATGTTGTTCTCTCGTTTGACTAGCCTTGTGCTGAAATTGCTCGAAGTAGTCCAGTTGTAGTGCTTGAGATTCAGCCCGATTTTCAGGCAGTGCGATCGCTCCTAGTGAATCTGTTTTGCTTTCCGGGTCGCTATGTTGTTCCCTCGTTTGACGAGCCTTTTGCTGCAATTGCTCGAAATAGTCGATTTCTGGTGCAGTATCGGCTTCAGCCCGATTTTCAGGCCGTGCGATCGCTCCTAGTGAATCTGATACTGTGTTGTTTTCCGATTCACTACGCTGTTCCCTCGTCAGACGAGCCTTTTGCTGCAACTGCTCGAAGTAGTCGATTTCTGCGGCTTCCGATTCTTCCCGTGTCGGCGGTGCTTTTTGAGTAAAACTGTTTGAGTTGCTGGCACCTTTGCTGTCCCGGCTCCTGATCTCGTCCGCTTTTTGCTGCAAGTCCTTGAAAAAGTCGCTTTCTGTAATTTCAGCTACCTCAGCCTGCTTCTTGCTTTCATCAATCTCGATGTTCAGCTTCAAGACCTTTTTTACGCCTGCATAGATGGCCTTGGCCGCTCCTCTGTCTAGCAACACGATACCGCCCGCAGTTAGCACAAGCCCTAATAAAGGAGGCCATACGGGTATCCAGCCGGAGTGGGTAAACAGAACATAACAAGTTCCGACTAAAACTATTACCCCTCCGCCTATAGCTAGGACTAAAAACAATGGCTTGCGAATGCTCCATGCTAGCGTGCCTCCTACGAGCGACCAGCCGAACAGCCAGAGTAATTCATATCCATCAGGCCAGTACCAAATTAGAGGGCGATTGTTCAAAGCTGCACTGAGGATTTGGCTCACATTCTGCGCGTGAGCGACAACCCCCGGCATTGTTTGGTTATCTCTTAGACCGCCACTGTAAGGCGTAACGAAGTAGTCTTTAACACTTTGGGCTGTGTAGCCGATAAGTACAACGCGGTCTTTGACTAAAGCCGGATCGATCTTGCCCTCTAATACCTCTGTAAGTGTTACTTGCTTTGCCGGATTATCTACAGAGCGGTAGTTGAGCAGCATTTGGTAATCATTTTCTGCGTCAGCATTGTGGTAGCTGCCTGCATTTTTTCCTATGCGTTTGAGTAGGGCTGAACCTAGTTTGATTTCCCCAGATGGTGTCGGTTCTGGCTCAATTCCCTGGGGCTGCAAGTAAAGCATTGCTAGCTGGAGACCAAAAGATATCACTTGGTTCTCCGGATCGGCGTAATTACATAAATGGGGTTTGTCTACGGGAATTTTGGGAGCTACTGGAGTTGAAATCAACAGACTGCGGCGAAGAGTTCCACCAGGATCTAGGGGAAAATCTGCAAAGCCAACCCGTTCTTGTGAAACTCCAGGAGCGGCGCCGATGCCATTATCGATCGCGGAACTGAGTTTACATACAGCGATGACGCGATCGCTCTTCATTTGCTCGATTAAAGCCTCGCGACCTTTCCCTTGAGGTATGTCCCGTAAGATATCTATGCCTATAGCTCGCGGTTCATGCTGCTCTAGTTTTTCTAAAGCTTGAGCTAGGGTTCCATCAGATATAGGGTATTCTTTGAGCGACATTAGATCGTTTTCGCTTATGCCAACTAACAATAAGCGGTCATCTGGCCCTTCGTTAGAACGCGATCGCAGCATTTGGTCATAAGCACCTAGTTCTAGTCCCTCTAGCGCTCCTAAATACCGCGCTCCGCCTAACAAAGCCGTCACTACAACGCTGGTTAGAAGCACCGTTCGACCAAAGTCGAAGGCGGATTTTGTTTTGCCGTTTCCATCTGATAACCCTTGGCGAATTTTCGTCAGAAAATTAGAAATCATAGGAAGAACCTCTATTAACCCACAAATTTACTAAGGGAGGATAGCGGGTCGGGAATTCTACCGCTTCGCTGTTATAATTTGCACTATCTTCTCTAAAACACCTTAGCTTTAATTCTCTGCTTTGCAACTCCTTACACATAGGATTTTTGAGGATAGGTAAAAGTTTTGGCTCTTTGAGCAAGCTTATAGGTAAGGCTATAAGTGCGATCGCTTTTCTATGAGGATGAGATAATTTAAGCTATTGATTTACATCAGGTAATTCTCGGACTGAGGAAAACCATCAAAAGGGTTACTAATGTTACTTTTTCTGGGCTTGCAGGCAACAGCCTAGAACTAATGACAGGGTAATTAAGAGGCTTTGTTGGTATAGCTTGAATCCCACGCCTTTTAAAGTCCCGCTTGTGTCAAAATTCTCTAAGCTGGTGAAAATTAGGCATTGCGGGCGATCGCCACATTCGTTACATGACATACGAAGCATCTAATAGAAATTAGATGTTAAAAAGTAAAATTGCGCGATCGCTGTTTTTGTAACATTAAATTAAGAATTATCATGTCTTTGAGGCTTGGGATGCTTTGATCGAGTATGGGTTTTACCCAGAACGATTTCACGTTCAAGCAGGTTGTAGCATAAGTGCCACAATGGTTAAATTTGCTTGGAAAAATTTTGCCTAAGATCAACCAATGTTTAGAGTAGGGGTAATTTATCTAGCGGACGCGATCGCGCCTGCAAAAAGCACAAACTAAGAAAAAGATATGAATAAGGTCATATAAAATGCGAAATAAAACAGAACTACGGTGTAGCTAATATTAATAACGTCAGCTCAGCTAGTTGTTATTTACCTGTAGGCTTTAAATAAATTTGCCTGGAAGGACGGGAACTTTTCCCAACAAAAAGAGTCTTTTTATGTTGGCTTAACTTGCCTGGTCAAGTTCTTGGGTATATCAGCCAGAGCCAGGGCTGGCGCTGCAAATTGAAAGGATTATGGGCAGAAAATCTGGTTCAACAAAAGCATCATTTTTAGTGGCTTTGTCTGTGGAAATGGCGATAAGTGGCAGCTTGGTAGCAACAGCCAAACCATCGCAGCTCCTTAACCCGCTATCTAATCGTCAGGAAGCAATCAAAGCAGGCGTTAAACGTTTTAAATTCAAAATTCCCGGTATCAAGGCAGCGTCGGGTAATCGAATAGGGGGAGCAGTTCGCGGGACAGATTGCGTACCTGAAGGCAATTCTATAATAGCGTTGTTGCCAGATACTAATATCGCATTAACAGCAAATGGCTTTCCCACATTATTTGTGTATATTCCTGCAACTAATGCAAACACAGGAGAGTTTAATCTGTATGAAGAAACTAATGTTAACGATCCAGTATACAGCACAGAAGTCGCCGTTTCTAAGACAGGTGGTATCGCTAGTATAAGTATTCCTGCTAATGCAAAAGGGCTACCACTACAATATGGGAAAAAGTATAAATGGTCATTTTCACTTATTTGTGACTCTGAGGATCGAGCTGGAGATACGAGGGTAGAGGGTTGGCTTCAAAGAGAACAACAGACTGTTACCCTAGTAAATAATTTACGGAACGTTAAGAACAAGCGCCAAATTCCAAGTATCTATGCAGAGGCTGGCTATTGGGAGGAAACCCTGACTTCTTTAGCTGCCTTACGTCGAGAAAATCCTAACGATGCAGGATTAAAACAGGATTGGCAAAACCTGTTGAACGATGTTGGTTTGAGTAAAATTGCCCTAGAAAACCTCGTTGATTGCTGCAAGACGGAGACAAGCTCGGCGGAATTACCTGGAAAATAGTAATATCTTTTACTAAAGCTAAACGGCAAGGTAATTATTGATTGTTGCAGTTCGAGAGTTATTTTAATGGGTATGGGGGAAACGTTCCTTTTGAGGAAAAGCGCTCGCGGGTTGCCGCTACCTTAGCAAGATAAATTAGCAGGGTTATTGCCAACTCTATTCAATCAGGGTTATGTAAGCGAATATTAAGTCAGATACAGGTTTAACGTAGCAAAGGAAAAGGATTATGGACACAAAATCTGTTTTAACAAGAGCATCAATTTTAGTGGCGTTGTCTGTGGAAATGGCGATGAGTGCTAGCTTGGCAATAGCAAAACCACCGCAGAGCGTTAGCCCAATATTTAATCGTCCGGGAGTAGCCAGACCAAGTATTAGACGTCTTAAATTCAGAATTCCAAATATTATGGGAGCGTCAGGTAATCGAGAAGGGGGAGCCGCTCGTGGTGGTTGCCTCCCGCGAGGGGAGTCAATGAAAGCAGTATTGCCCCAAACTACTAATATCGGGTTAACTGCCTCCGACTCGCCAACAGTATTTGTGTATATTCCTGAAACTGAGGCCACTCAAGCAGAGTTGAGGCTTTATAAAGAAGAGGTTGCGCCGTATCAAAACCAGGGTGCAAAAGAGACATCCAAGGAGGAGGGAAATGTAGTTGCAATGACAACGGTGGCGATCGGTAAAACCCCTGGTATCGTTAGCGTCAGTATACCTGCTAATGGAAAATTACCACTGCTTGAGGTTGGTAAGAAATATCAGTGGGTGCTTACACTTGTTTGTGACTCTGAAGACCGAGCCGCAGATAGAATGGTCTATGGCACAATCCAACGAATACCAGCTCCTATTACCCTTGCTTTGGAGTTACAAAAACCCGCAACTCTGGAAAGTGCTGACCGCTATGCAGAAGCGGGCCTTTGGACAGAAACGGTGAAAACTTTAGCTGAGTTACGAAAAAACAACCCTAACGATATAAATGTGGCAAGGCAGTGGAGCGATATGCTCACAGATGCTGCGGTTGGTTTAGGCGAAATTGCTCAAAAGCCCATAATTAATTGTTGCACGGCGGACTCTTCAGCGCGATTAACTGGAGAACAGCAGCAATAAAGCGCTAATTATCCAAAATGGCGATATGCGTGCCAGCACTGTGATGGTGTGGAAAGCGCTAGCTCTTCGAGAGCTAGCGCTTTTTGTATTTGATGCTGTGCTATGCGCGATCGCCAACGCAGGCGGGTAATACAAATTGGTTTTTTTAATGTTACATTTCATACCCCCCAGCCCCCTTATTAAGGGGGGAGCAATTAGAGAATATGTGTCAAACTCAAACGCAATTGGTATAGTTCATAAAAAGCGATGCAAAACTTATTATGGCCTCGCGCTTCTTAGTGTAAAATTACGCTCTCTCGACGATAAGGCTGCGATCGCTGTTAAATCATTGAGCGGTGATATTGCACTGATAACTTTATTTAATCATTCAGAACTATAAGCCAAAGTTAGAGTTACAATCGATTAATTCTCTAGTTTAGGAATTCCCTTTAAGCACCTTACAGATTAATCTAGAGCTTACAGATTAAAAAAATATAAATATGCCTTCGCCAATAACCCTGGATGCGTAAGAAATATTCAGGGTTATAGGGGGCTGTGTGTTCCTGCACTTTTGAGGCAATTTTAATGGTTAAGTTGCTCGTAGATACTATTTGGTTGGTGCCTTGCTATGCCTTAATCGGCGCGATTTTGACAATACCTTGGTCGCCCGGAATTATGAGTCGCACAGGGCCGCGACCTGCTGGCTACTTGAACTTGTTGATGACCTTATTGGGCTTGGTTCATAGCGCGATCGCTCTGCAAGCCATCTGGAATCAGCCAGCGCAAGAGATAACTTTTACGTGGCTTAGGGCAGCGGGTTTGGACTTATCTTTCCCGGTGGAAATCTCGCCAGTTAATGTTGCAGCTATAGTCCTAGTGACGGCGTTGAACGTGCTAGCGCAGACATACGCTATCGGGTATATGGAGATGGACTGGGGTTGGGCACGATTCTATGCCTTGCTAGCACTGTTTGAGGCAGGAATGTGTGCTTTAGCCCTGTGCAACTCCTTGTTCTTTAGCTATGTAATTCTAGAAATCCTTACGCTGGGTACTTATTTGCTAGTGGGACTGTGGTTCAGCCAGCCATTAGTGGTAACGGGCGCACGCGATGCTTTCCTAACCAAGCGCGTGGGGGATTTAATTCTGCTGATGGGAGTCCTTGCCCTATTGCCTATCGCCGGAACCTGGAATTATACCGAGTTAGGACAGTGGGCGCAGACAGCAAATTTAGACCCTAAAGTAGCCACGTTGTTGGGTTTGGCTTTAATTGCAGGCCCAATGGGCAAATGTGCCCAATTTCCCCTGCATTTGTGGTTGGATGAAGCGATGGAAGGCCCGCTTCCCAGCACAATTTTGCGGAACTCTGTAGTTGTGGCGACTGGTGCTTGGGTGCTGATTAAGCTGCAACCAGTTATAGCCCTTTCGCCCTTCGTTTTGTCGGCGACAGTGTTTATTGGTGCTGTGACAGCGGTGGGCGCTTCGTTGATTGCGATCGCTCAAATTGATATCAAACGCGCCTTATCTTATTCGGTCAGCGTTTACATGGGATTGGTATTTATTGCTGTAGGTACCGGACAAGAAGATGCAGCACTGTTGTTAGTATTGACACACGCGATCGCGATGGCTCTTTTGGTAATGAGCATCGGCGCGATAATTTGGAATAACACTACCCAAGACTTAACTCAACTGGGCGGTCTTTGGTCGCGGCGACCGATATCCGGGTTAGCCTTTTTAGTGGGAAGTTTGGGGTTAATTGCATTTCCCCCCCTTGGCAGCTTTTGGGCATTGCTGAAATTAGCTTCGGGTTTGTGGGATACCCAACCTTGGTTAGTCGGTTTATTGCTAGTGGTGAATGCGTTAACAGCCTTGAGTTTAACGCGGGTATTCGGGCTAATTTTTGGCGGCAAACCGCAGCAGATGACAGTGCGATCGCCAGAAGTATTTTGGCCGATGGCTTTACCAATGATAGTTTTGCTCGGCTTCACCTTGCATTTACCGTTGGTGTTGCAAAGTTTGTCCCTACTACCGAGTTGGGCAACCTTCAATAAAGACGTTGCCTTGCTGCTAATTTGGTCAAGCATATTTGGATGCAGCCTTGGCGGAATCATTTATCTAGGTGGAATGTGGAAAAAGCCCGTTCAGTTGCCTTGGAAACCGCTGCAAGATCTTTTTGCTTACGACTTTTACACAGCCAAAATTTACCGCATAACTATTGTTTTTGGAATTGGCCTGATTTCCAACATCATCTCGCTTTTTGACCGTTACTTAGTAGATGGCCTCGTTAATTTTGTCGGTCTAGCTTCCCTCTTCAGCGGTCAAAGCTTGAAGTACAGCACTACAGGACAATCTCAATCTTATGCGCTAACAATTGTACTCGGTGTAATTTTCTTGGGATTGCTATTAGCGTGGCCGATTTTGTCTGAGTTTCCCCTTGTTATTAACCCTTAAATAGCAACGGACAATTGGTGGGCACTGCCCGCCTTACTCCTCAATACTCAACAATAAACACTAACAATAAATTATGCTCAGCGCTTTAATTTGGCTGCCATTTTTAGGTGCCGCTGTCATCGGATTCTGGCCAGGTTCCATATCTGCTAGTCGGGCGCGGTTCATGTCGTTGGCGATCGCCAGTGGCATTTTACTATGGACATTCTGGCTATTAAGTCAATTTGACATTAACAATGCGAATTTACAATTCTCGGAGTTTATTCCCTGGATTGAAACACTTGGATTGAATTATCGCCTTGGCGTTGATGGTCTGTCTTTACCCCTTCTCGCTCTAAATAGCGTGCTGACATGGATTGTTATTTACAGCACTAGCGACAAAATTGCTCGACCCAGACTTTATCATTCTTTGGCACTGCTAGTGAGTGCCGGAATTGCTGGTGCTTTTGCGGCTCAGAATTTGATTCTTTTTGTTTTGTTCTACGAGTTAGAACTTATCCCGCTCTATCTGTTGATTGCGATCTGGGGAGGAACAGAAAAGCGCGGTTATGCAGCAATGAAGTTTCTGATTTATACCGCCGTTTCTGGGATTCTGATTATAGGCGCATTCTTGGGCGTAACTTGGCTAAGTGGTTCCTCAACTTTTGATTTAGATTCGATATCAACCCAAGCATTACCTTTAACTACACAGCTAATATTGCTCACAATGTTGCTGGTGGGTTTCGGAATCAAAATTCCCTTAGTTCCTCTGCATACTTGGTTGCCAGATGCTTACGTTGAAGCTTCCCCACCAGTAGCGATTTTGCTGGGTGGAGTACTGGCAAAGTTAGGAACTTATGGTTTAGTGCGGTTTGGTTTGCAGTTGTTTCCAGAAACTTGGACGATTGTGGGCCCTGGGTTGGCGGCTATCGGAGCATTTAGTGCGGCTTATGGGGCATTAACAGCGATCGCGCAAAAAGATATCAAACGCATGGTAGCCTATAGCTCCATCGGTCACATGGGCTATATCCTATTAGCCGCCGCCGCTGCAACTCCTCTCAGCTTGTTAGGTGCAGTATTGCAGATGGTTAGTCACGGACTAATCTTAGCAATCCTCTTCCATTTAGTTGGTGTAATAGAAACAAAAGTTGGCACGAGGGATTTGGATGTTCTTAACGGATTGTTGAGTCCGCAAAGGGGTTTACCGCTAACAACTTCTCTGCTAGTTTTAGGGGGAATGGCGAGTGCTGGCATTCCAGGTATGGTGGGCTTCATCGCTGAATATTTGGTACTTCAAGGTAGTTTTTCTCCCTTCCCAATTCCAACCCTTGTGTGCGTAATTTGTAGCGGCTTAACGGCAGTTTACTTTGTAATTTTGCTCAACCGCACCTGTTTTGGCAGACTGGACAACGCTACCGCATACTATCCGAAAGTTGAGTGGCAAGAACGCACGCCAGCTTTAGTTTTAGCCGCTATTATCTTATTGTTGGGATTGCAACCTAATTGGCTAGTACGTTGGAGCGAAAACACAACTGCTGCAATGGTGGCTACCGTTCAAGTTAATAGCCAACAGCAACTAGCCACAACCATAGAGCCATCAGCTATCAGCGATTAGATGTATGGTGGGCAATGCCCACCATTACTTGCGGTTGCGTCGGAAATTAAGAGAGATGAGATAAATCTCCGTTTTTACAAGAAAGAGACGCGATAAATCGCCGTCTCTACAAACAAAAAATATTGCAATCTATTCAGAGGGGATAAAAATGGTACAAACTCCACCTAAGCCATCAACTAAATTACCGCCTTCTAACCATGAATTTGCTCCAGTAATTCATCGCCTAGAAGCGGGTGGCGCAATGCTACCAGATACTCCAGAAAATCTTATGCAAATCATCGGCCTTTACAAAGCATATGCCGTACCGATGGATTTTTACTGGCGGGATCTTCTTTATATTGCCGAGCGTGTATTTTTAAATCCTTTTCCCTTCTTTAAATACTTTCTGCCAAAGGAGTATTTAGAGTTGCACAATCATTACGCTGGCGATGATGCCGATTTGCGAATATGGCGCGGTGAAGCAACTGCCCATCCTGAACTTTTGGCGTTTATAGAGAAGGGTGAAACTTTCAAAATGCCCAAGTTGTTACATCACTTGTGGCACGATCGCGTCAACATGGAATTTGCCGAAGCTTGTATGCAGGCGATGCTTTGGCACAGAGGAATGGGCGGGCAATTTGACCCTTACCTCGATAGCGATGAATATAAAGCCAATGCAGATAGGGCGATTAAGGCTTATTTTAAGGGCAATCCAGCGATGCTGGGACTGTATAAGATGTTCCCAGATATGTTTTTGGAACAGTGCCGACAGATGTCTTATTACAGCAATCTGGGCTTGTTCTGGGAAGTGATGGCTCCGGTTTTCTTTGAAATGTCAGATCTGTATGATGAAGGGAAAATTAGGAGCGTACCGGAGGCGATGAATTTTTTGGTGAATGGGATATTTGCGATCGCGGGTCGTCCTATATACCATCACGTCTACATTCGCGGCGAAAAGTACGAAATCATCCCGAAATCAAAGGGCTTCATGTGGCTGTACGAAGCGGCTTTACCTTATGTGGAAGCTGTTTTCTATCGCACTGCTCCCTTCCGGGGTACAAAGTCTTACAATGCTCAAGCGAAGCAAGTGCCTGAAGATCAGAAAGACTTCCATTATGGAATTCTTTATGCTGATGTTTTCCCGGTGGGCACTGCTGGCATTCCGCCGACATTGTTGATGCAAGATATGTTGCATTTCTTGCCACCTTATCTGGTGGAATACTATAGCAAACATTGCCGGGGCGAAGACGATATGCTTATCCAATTAGGCGTTAGTTTCCAACGCTCGATGTATTGCGTTACTTCTGCTGTAATTCAAGCCTTGCGAACTGCACTTTTGTATCCTTTGGACGATCAGAATCCGAAGCATTTACAGGCGAATCGGGCATTTTTTGAAGGTCAATTAGACAGATTCAAACGTCCTGAAGCTCGTTTGCGAGATATTCAGAGGCAAGATTATAGATAAGCGATCGCTCTTTTGTATATCTCTCCTCAACCCCCTATATTTCCATGCATATCTTGGGAAATAGGGGGCTTTTTTTAGGAGCGCGATCGCTCTAAAATTGCATTCCATCCAATAATTAAAGGTGAGATACAATTGCTCTAGAACCCTCATCCACGTTATTCATATGGCTGCTTCAATTTCTACAGTCATTCAGACAGACCTTACAAAAACTTTGCATGAGTGGAAACCCGCTACTTGGGAAGACTACTTAGCCTATCGCGACGGTTCAACGATCGAAAGAATGAGGATATTTTTTCATCGGGAACATCTGTTAGTAATTAATATGGGTAATGAAGGAATTAATCACGCCACTATCAGCGACCTGTTTACGATATTGTTTTATGTCTGGTTCAGTCAAAGACCAGAACAAATATTCAGTTCGCTAGGACGTTGCGTACTGGAAAAACCAACAAAAAAAGCAGGTGCGCCGGATCTGGTGCTTTACGTGGGTGATGACTATCCTCGTTGGCAACAAGGAGAACCGCGTCGCATCGATCTGGATAGGTGGCGAGTTCCTAACTTAGTTGGCGAAATTTCTGACACAACTCTGGCAACCGATCTGGATGAGAAAAAACAACTTTATGCGGATTTGGAAATTCCTGAATATTGGGTAGTTGATGTGCGGGGGAAAAGAGTGTTTGCGTTTCAGTTGCAGTCAAATGGCAAGTATCAGGAATGCGCCACGTCTCTAGCACTAGAAGGACTACCTATTGGGTTATTAGAGCAAACTTTAGCACGTCTGAATGATGGAACAAATGGTAGTGCGGCTTTGTGGTTTGCTCAACAAATTGCTAATTTGAAGGCAGAGTAGACATGGGAGAAGAGGCGATCGCACTTTCAATATTATGCCTGACTCAAAATCTCCAAAAACTCCTGCACAACTCTATCCGGTTCTTCGCTGCATCTGTTAGCGTCATAATGCTCTACGATACAGATGCCATGACTTTTAAAGAGGCGCGATCGCTCCTCATATGCAGCCGTATCTTGATGCAATACCTCAAGAATCCCCCACTTGCCTTGGTGGAAGATTAAGAAGTCAGGTTCTTGGTTTTGTCTGCCTTCAGTCGTTGTAAGTCGCACCTTAGAGTTAGGAAAAAAAAGAACATTGGCGCGTTCGAGTGCTTCAGCAATTTTCACCTCTTCATCTGAGCGAAAACGCAAACCATTCCAGTAATGTATTTTGTCTTCAGAGTTAAACTGAATTCCCTGATTATGCCCTTCTTCAGCTAATTCAGTATTATCATCAGGCATTATTACCTTCTGTAAATTTGCCTGACCCAAGTCTGCTTCATTTAAATTTGCGAATAGTCTGGCTCCGCTGAGATTGGCTCCACTAAGATTTGCTCCGCTGAGGTTAACTTCAATAGTCAGATTTCGCTGTACATTCACTTGAGTCCGCCGTAAGTATCGCTTCAGGGCTGACTTTAGGTTATCTTTTTTGACCTTCTCCCCAAATGCCTTTGAGAGTAGCTTCCAGAGTTTAGCACCAGCATCTTTAATATAATCAGCTTCATATCCGGAGCTTCTAGCAATTTCTATATAAGACCGTCCTTCCCAAGATTCCCTAAAAACTAGCTCTTGAACTTTGTTTAACCGCTCGTAGTCTAGTACATTTTCTACAAGCTCTAGTGCTTCGTCAGCGGTCATTTGTAAAAGTCCTTTACTTGTGTGCGATCGCATAGTGCATAGCGTAACCCCTTCGAGTTGCAATCCTACCTAGAAAGAGATTCTACCGCAAGGGAGGTCAATATTACTTTTATATTACTTTTACATTACTTTTTCTCACTGTCAAAGCTGATACCGCGTTGCTATGGTGTTGCAAAGGCAGAGCAATGTTAAGGGCAAAAACACTGGGCAGCATTCTCAAGGAAGCTAGTCAGGCAGGTATCCGGTTGATGCTTATTTAACTGCTGGCTTAACTGTGTCTCCTAGTGTCTATATCCCCTCAAATCTCCATGACGATCTCATGGCTAACGTTGCTAGAATCAGCGCGTCCAACCGTGCTATCTATGCGAGTCTGATTACATCAGGGCATCAAGTATCAGCTGCGATCGCTAACGATTAGAAAACAGTTCTGAGGTTGTAATTATGGCTCCCAATAACATCTTACAAAATAACACCGATCCTATAAAGAGAAACGAAAGTATATACATTACCAAAAAAACAGTCAGATTTGGGTCTGATGTCTATCAATTTCGCAACGTTACTGGTTTTGGCGTAGCCGAATTTAAACCTGCAAATATAATTCCAATTAAATTTATTTTGATAATTTTTGTAATCGGACTTATTTTTGGCAACATTCCCGATACTAGAAGTTGGGGTATAACAATAGTTTTATTTTCCCTTTTCGGAATCATATTAAACACTTTTCAACCAAATCAGTATGGACTTAAATTATACCTAAATTCTGGAGGCGGGCCAATATTTTTGACCAGGGATATGGAAGGTTTAAAAAAAGTAGTTCAAAACTTATATAAATTTATGGATAGTGATAAAGAAGGGTCGTACATAGTCAACGTACAAGATAGTTCCATCAGAATCGATGGAAGTGTTGGAGGGTCTGTCATAAAAGGTGATGCTGAAAACGTATCAAGTCACGTTGGAGGAGATGTCTCACGAAAAGGCTAAAAGTAACAGCAGTTTGTAACATAAATAAATCAAAATTGGAGGAAATGTTATGGGAGAGCCATCAATCAATGTTGGAGGAAGTGTTGGAGGGTCTATCATAGGCGGTGATGCTAGAAACGTATCAAGTCACGTTAGAGATGTATCGGCTGTTATCAACAAGTTACCTGCTTCTCCAGAAACGGAAAACCCTGGAATAAAAGAGTTGCTGGTTCAACTCACAGCAGCAATTGAGGTAGAACCAAACTTAAGTGAAGACGACAAACAGGAAGCTTTAGAGCAAGTAAAAGCCCTAGCTGAGGCTGGTAAAAATCCTGATGAAGGAGAAATGAAAAAACGAGCAAAAGGAGCAACTACGATGCTCAAAGGAATGATTTTTGGCCTACCAAAAGCAGCAAACCTGGTAGAAGAGTACAGCAAACTACTACCATTTATTACGAAAATATTCGGATTAGGATAAACGCTCGCACCCCCACTTCTCTTTACCAACTCCCTAGAATCGGCGGTAGAGAATGCTAAGAAAAAGAGCGATCGCACTCATCCCTTCTTTGAGAATGCGATCGCGCTACTTCTATCTTGGCCATCTCCAGCGCTTAATAAAAAACTCGCTTAAGTCATAACCTGCGGCAGCAGCGGCGGCATCTTGAACTTTATATGCTGCTTCTAAAGCGCTTGTGGGAGAACCAGGTCTATTGCGAATTTCATGGATGAATCTAGCCATAAAATAGATTCCCAGATTTTCATGTAACTCTAATAAAAAAGCTCCCATCAAAATTCCTAAATCGAATCCGTGTCGATTCCATTCAAATTCTTTTGGGCCAAAAATGTCTAGATAATTTAAATTGCTGTGTTCCCATCTTTCAAGCACGCCATTTGTCCACCGAGTATGAGATAGGTCGATTCCTCCAACTATAGTTCTACAAATACTCTCCATATAAATAGGAAACCCGCGCCGCCACGATTCTATCGTGTACTCTGCATGGTTATAAAATTCGTAAAGATACCCAGCTTGTCTTCCCAATTCATAAAATAAAATCCCGTGTTTATCCTTGGTATCCCAACAACTACTCATCAGTTGGCTATCAAAAGCTGAACGTGAAATTTCAATGCGCCGCCCATTGCCAATTCCCCAAAAATCGTGAGGTGAAATCGAAACTACTTTCCTTTCACCAAAATGCGGATCTAACTCAAGATACTGAGGCTGCAAAGTAATAAATTCGTAAAGTCGAGCCGCCTCTTCCCACCAAGTCATCCATTCCGAAACTTTCTCTGCACTAAAGTCTCTATCTGCGTAAAATACCCACCTACCACCGCACCATGCTGTTAGATATTCGGTGTCGGCATAGAAACCTTTAAATGGCTTAATTGCACAATTAACAGCCTCGATTTTCGGTGGTCGCAAGTCAATGATAGCAACTTAATATAAATTTTATATCTATGATTTTCTATTCCTCAATAGTAGGGTGGGCATTGCCCACCTTACGCAAATTATCCCATCAATATCACCGTGTCGATAACGTGAATAACACCGTTATCAGCTTCGATATCTGCTGCTAAAACAGTGGCATTTTTTACTTCAAAACCATCAGAGCAATCAATCCTTATAGGTGAACCTTCAACTGATGTTACAGACGTAACTTTTGCCAAATCTGCTTTCATTAACTTACCGGGAACGACATGATAAGTTAAAATTCTCGCTAGCTGGGGAATGTTCTGCACTAGGGTTTGTATAGTTCCCGGTGGTAGTTTGGCAAATGCATCGTCATTGGGCGCAAATACAGTGAAAGGGCCAGGACTTTTCAGCGTGTCCACCAAACCAGCAGCTTGGACAGCCGTCACGAGAGTCTTGAAAGAACCCGCACCCACCGCAATATCAACAATATCAGCCATGTATTTCTCCTCATCTATGAATAAACCACTATTAAAAATAGTAAACTATCTTGTATTTATATAGCGCTTTTGGTAGGAGATAAAATAGTAAGTGAGCCAGTGCCTAGCTTAGGATCTGAGTCCTTAATTATGCCCAGATTTGCTACCTATTTGCATCCTCATACTTGCTATACATCTAAATCAAGCGATTTACTATCGTTTGTAGGTCACTCATTCCCCCATTACAGCAAAATTAGGCGATCGCTTGAACTGGCCCTTATTGATTATCCATCCCTAGCTGTGAGAAAAGCTCAATATAAAGATTATCTCAGAGTACACGCAGATGATTATTTGAGAAAATTAGCCTATATGGCATTAAATAAAGCTGTCGATGAATTACCTCAATTAAGTATTGAGTGTACAGGATTAGAATACTGCATACCCGGTTATTTATATGGATTAGGAGGAATGATAGAAGCCATAGATTGCATGAAAAGAGGAGTATTAGAGCGTGCTTACTGCTTTAGTTTAGTTGGTCATCACGCACATACGGCTTGGGGACACGGCTATTGTTTGCTCAATCCTCTAGCGGCGGCTGCTAGATACGCTCAAACTCAAGGTTTTAATAAAATACTTATTGTAGATTGGGATATTCATCACGGTGATGGAACTCAGTCAATATTTAGTAACGATAAGAGCGTGTACTGTATAAGTATCCATAGTGCTGCTGATTTATACATGGCCAAATCATCTGGGTTGAAGTGGGGTACAACTACAATGGCCAAAGAAGTTGGACACTGCAATATACCATTGTTATATGAGTTGTACGAAGATGCCTTATTTGAAAAAATTAATTTAGAAGGACAATTCTATAGAGCTTCTGAAAGTTTATCTGTTTTTAGCTCGGCGCTGGAGCAGATAGCTGGTAATCCCGATTTAATCTTGATATTTTCTGGCTATGACTCTCATATTCATGACTGCGGTGCAGGGGTAACAAATTGGACTAATAAAGATTTTAAGTTATTAACTAAATATGTACTAGATCTAGCTAAAAGAGTATCATGTCCAGTTCTATCTAGTCATGGTGGCGGGTATAAACTACCTGTAACTATATCAGCAGCTGTAAGTCATGTAGAAGTGTTGGCAAGTTACGAATAAAGTTCTAGAAGTATTAAAGGAAAATACTGTGTACAGGAGAGGTTTAAAATGGGGTCATTTCCTGAGTCGATGAGCGATCGCACCTACGCTATTCTGGGTACTGGTGCGCTGGGCGGCTTTTACGGTGCTAGGCTGCAAAATGCAGGGTTGGATGTGCATTTCCTGCTGAGGAGCGATCGCCACCACGTCAGCAAGCATGGCTTAGTTGTTGAATCAAAAGACGGCGATTTCACCCTCCCTAAAGTTAACGCCTACGGCGATGCCAGTGAAATGCCGCGCTGCGATGTCGTAGTGGTGGCGCTAAAGACAACACAAAACCATCTGCTGCCTAAAATGCTGCCATCTGTAATGAAAGATGATGGCGTTGTTTTAGTATTGCAAAATGGCCTGGGGGTTGAAGATGAAATTGCGAAAATTGTCGGAAACCAAAAAATTATAGGTGGTCTGTGTTTTTTGTGTTCAAATAAGGTGGGGCCGGGACATATCCGCCACTTGGACTACGGGCAGATTACGGTTGGAGAATATAGCACAAATCATCAGCCTGCTGGGGTTACTGACAGAATGCGTCAAATCGGTAGTGACTTTGAACGCGCTGGCATAGCCATTGAATTGACTGAAGATTTACTGCTGGGGCGTTGGCAGAAACTAATTTGGAATATTCCTTACAATGGGCTTTCTGTGGTTCTCAACGCAACAACTGATGAACTAATGGCAAATGTACATACCCGCGCTTTAGTCGAACAGTTGATGCGTGAAGTGGTTGCGGGTGCAAAAAGCTGCGATCGCATTATCGCCGATAGCTTTATCCAAAAAATGCTCGATTACACCCTTAACATGAAACCGTATCGCACTAGCATGAAGATTGACTACGATGAAAAACGCCCTCTAGAAGTGGAGAAAATGTTTGGCAACCCGCTACGTGCCGCAAAAGACGCAGGTGCTGAATTGCCTCAGATTGCTACGCTTTACCAGCAGTTGAAGTTCCTTGATGCTAAAAATTCCAGTTCTATTGGCTGAGGTTCTTAATCCTCGTAATTTGATTTTTTGCAGTTGATAAAATCGCCTGTTGTGGTAATTAATTTTAATAAATATTTTCTACCATAAAATTCCCTGTAAAACAAGCGAGGATCTTCAGGTTTCTTTCATTTTATATCTAGCGCCTGGCTTTTTTTCTTGCGTTTGCGTTTTAACGGCTAACGATTGAAGCAACGATATAAATAGCTAAATTTATCGTTCCAGTATCTAGGATTGAGGTCGGCAATTACTTTGTATTGCCGACCAAACCACTCTTTTAAAGCGCCTCAGAGCTTATCCATCGCAAGCGTGCGATGTCATTTGCATGCATTCTACCGCGCCATTCTAGCTGCCATAATAGACTTGATATTTTCTATTGCCTCCGGTGTAGCCTCGGTAGCTTGCCACGCAGGATTTGCCATTAAGCGATCGCACCAAGCACTAAGTTTAGGATAATCGCTCAAGGATACTCCCCCTCTCGACAACCAAGGTATTACGGTTCCAGCAACAACATCGGCTAGAGTTATATTTTCACTACCAAAATAAGGGCGATTGCCTAATAAATTTTCAAAAAACTTTAGCACTGTTGCAACTTTCTGATGTGCTTGCTCAATTTTTTCTGGATCTCCTCCAGGGAAGCCTAACATCTGCGGAAATAGTGGAGCAATACCAGGCAACAACTCATTCGCTGTTACCAGTTGCACCATCCGCACAATCGCTAGATCTTTTGCATCTTTTGGCAACATAGCAGGCGTGGGATACTTTGCCTCTAAATAATCCAAAATTGCCAAAGATTCCACTATATTAAAGCCATCATCTACCAAAGCAGGAATGTGGTGGAAAGGATTAATCGCCAAAAAATCTGGGTTAAACTGTTCCCCATTAAGTTTTAGTTCTACCAGTTCAAATTCAAGTCCTTTTAAAATCAGCGTAATCCAGACACGACGAGAGTTGGGAGACACAGGCTCGTGATAAAGAGTCAGCATGGGAAAACCTCACAACTTTATAAATAAGGCGGACATTGACAAGTTTATACCTTACGCTTAATTTGTAACTGCAAATACAGAGCAGGCAGTTTGGTAGAGGTTATATATCAGGAGCGATCAAGCGACTCCATAACCCGTATACGGACGTTTGTAGTGTGGATGTAACCCCAAAACAATATCCTCTTTAGATACCCCCATTTCCAATAATTCCCGCGCAATATCCACTTCAGTCATATTGCGCTGAATCCAAATTTTGCCATCCTTAATATCCAAATGGATGAAGCAGTTGTAGACTCTTTTTAGCCCCTGCCAGCCTATATCTAGCAATTGATAGTGGTCATGTTCCGCATCAAAAATAAGCTGGCACTCAATGTCTGGATTTCCATCTTCCACTGTCGTCTGTTCAGTCAAGAGCTTACGGATGTATTGGCGATAGCGTTCTAGTTTCTCCATTCGATAACCACCTCTTTCTGGGGGTCGTAAACGACGAGTTTGAGTTGATACAGCCTAACTGATTCCTGAACAAACCGCTCTTGAAAGAAAGAGTCAAACGTATCAAACGGTATTGCTAAATATAGCGTCCTGTCCGGTTCGCTCATTTGTAGGGCAAGCCTATAGTTCAAGAATTGTCTCAAGTGCGAGGGATTGGAAAGGGAAGGCGAGGGGCGCTCGCCTCAGTTGGTGCAGCTCTGTGCGATCGCGCTCGATAAAAATTGGAAATATCAAGCGCGATCGCCCTAGTTTAATCTTTCTTTTTTTTACCTTTTTCCTTTTCCTTATATTTCTCTTTTTCCTTGTCTTTTTCCTTGTGCTTTTTCTTCTTGTCTTTACCTTGAAATTCAGTCTCTTGGGCTGCTCGTAAAATTAAAGTTCGAGCAACAGTTTGAATACCCGTATGCTCGTAGTAGTTGGTTGACATATCCAAGAAGGCAGCTAGATAATCCAACTTACTATCAGCAGTATTCATAAACTGTTGTAAGTGCCCCACAACGTTTTGTTGCGTTAACCCATGAGATGTAACAAAGTTACTCATCCAGCCGTTAACTGAGGCAAAACTCTCACCTATGAAGCCTAATTTACCAGCCGTAGTGCCGCCAGGAATTGCACTATTGATACTCTGATAGGTGGTATTTCCTTCTAATTGCGAAGGATTAAGTTGGCTAAGAATTGATTGAGCTTTTAGGATGAAGTCGGGGCCAAGGGGAATCAATCCATCAACGGCAACTAGCGCAGCCATCCGCATTATGGATTCATTGTGATAGTTTGTTAAAGAAGCTCTAAATGCTTCGATGCTGGTAGGAAGTCCGTGCAACCGACAAAAGGCAATCAACTCGACGACCAGCTTTAAGCACAAATCAATGGCTTGTACGGTATCAGGTTTGGGAGTAAGCTGATTTAGAAAACTTAGGAAGCTGATTTTCTCGCCAACTTTGTTCGCCAGCGCTGCTGCACCGATAGCGCTATCGGCGCGGTCAATTGTTTGGTAAAGCCATAAAGTTTGTTGATAAACCTCTCTTGGGTCGTTATATAGCGCGATCGCCCTGTCACCAATCTCCTCAATCAGGCCTCTGTCGGTAACGCCTGTAACCGCACGGATAGTGTTTTCAAACCCCACGACGTTTTGCCACTCGCCAGGAACGACAAAATCGAGCGATCGCAGCATATAAACGGTCATGCTGCTGGTTGGCAAGTTATCCAACAATTTAGAGATAGGCTGGTTCACCAATTCGGCTCCTTTTTCCAGTAGATGTTTACTTATCTAGCCTAATTTTAAGCAGCGCGTGCTTTTTACAAAAAGTTACAAGCGCGATCGCTATCAACGCCAACGCTGAAAGCTGCATTTGGCGTTGATGTTGGGCTTCCTGGTATCAACCCCGCCAACGGCGATAAGCGATCGCGAAGAGCTGCTCCAAGCAGCAGCTCTCACTAAAAATCCCTTCAAATGCTTGATGTTACAATCATTCCATGAATTTTGAATGGGACGAAAACAAAGCGGCCAGAAATCTGTCAAAGCACAGAGTTTCGTTTGAGGAAGCCAAAACCGTTTTCGACGATCCGCTCTATGTTGACTTCTACGATCCAGACCACTCTGATGATGAGGAGCGTTACCTTATTGTTGGAAAGTCAAACCGGGGACGTTTACTAATTGTGTCGTATACACAGAGGGGAGATGTGATTCGCCTAATTAGTGCAAGAGTTGTAACGCGAACCGAACGTGAAGCCTATGAAGAGGGTTAAGTCAGAAATGGAAGACGATCTGCGGTCAGAATATGATTTAAAGAGTTTACGAGTCAGAAAATTAGGCTCTGAACGGAAGAGTTTTGGTGGGATAACTGTGCGATTAGAGCCTGATGTTGCAGAGATTTTTACTAATGCTGAGGCAGTCAATGAAGCTCTACGGTTTCTGATTGGGGTTATGCAAGAAAATCAAGCTCTTGCTCCAAAGATAAAGTCTATCCCTTCGTTGGAGCGAACAGACAAAAGCCCTTAATGTTGAAGTCAAGGTTGGTTGGCACCGACCAAGTGTGCCCTTAGCTGCTGAGTGCGATCTGCTAGAAAGCAGCAGCGCTGAAGTGCGATCGCTATCCCCGTCAATACTGAAGTGCAAATGCTATATTTGTTGTTGATGTTGGACAGGAGTATATGTTGGTTTTCCTTGCATCAACTCAACCTAGTGGATAGGCGATCGGGTTTGTATCGCTAGAATAATCCTACATCAGTCATGAACCGATCAAACCCAAATCATGCAAAGTATGGATTGATTAAAGCTAACCCTCTTATGGATAAAGTCAGATGAGTAGACCAATCAATTTTCAAACGGTTTCTTGGTTTTGGGATCTTTACAACAGAGATCTCCTCGATCTCGATCCCCCCTATCAAAGACGCAGTGTTTGGAATCAAGATTACAAAGACTTTTTTATTGATACTGTACTTAATAGTTATCCGGCACCTGCAATTTTTTTGTATCAAGAAATTACTCCTGAAGGCATCTCTAAATTTAGCATTGTTGATGGCAAACAAAGGTTATCTACTTTGTTTGAGTTTGCTGAAAATAAATTTCCTGTAAGTGAAAGTGCAACTATTACAAGACTTAGAGGGAAATACTTCAAAGATTTGGATGTAGAAGTCAAGCAAGATTTTTGGAAATATCAGTTTGCTGTTGAGTATGTCCCATCTTCGGATGAAGCAATTATCAATAACATATTTGACCGTATTAACCGCAATGTTAGTAAGTTAACGCCTCAAGAGCTGCGCCATGCCAAGTTTAATGGGTTATTTATTAACACTGTGGAAGAGTTGAGTGAATGGATGTTTTCAGCTCTACAGCAAAAATTTCCAGCTATTAATTCCCAATCCAAAAAACAGATGAAAGATGTAGAGTTAGTAGCTCTACTTTTACTTTTTTTAGAGGAGGGAGTTAAATCATATCGTCAAGAAGACTTGGATCAGGCTTTTAGTGACAGAGATTCTAACTGGGATGAAAAAGCGGAAATAGAAAATGAATTTAAACAAGTTATCGAATTAATAAAACAACTTATAGAAAAATCGCCGCCAGATATAAACTTATCTAAAACAAGGATGAAAAATCAAACCGATTTTTATTCAATATTTGCGGCTATATCAGAATTAAATCGTGAAAACTCTTTAGAGGTATCTGCCGAAGCATCTAAGAGGATAGAGCAATTTTTAAAATTAGTAGATTCTGCCGATAGAAGCAAAAATCAAGAGGCTCAAAATTATTATAATGCCATTACTACTTCACCACTTTACTCTGGAGTTGAAAAAACTAAAACCAGAATTGAAATTTTAAAATCCGTAATTCAAGGAAATATTGACTTATGATTTTTTGATTTATGATCTATCCTGCAATTTTAGAACGCCGCTATCGAGAATATCTTCCCTTTGTTGATGCAGTTGCCAGTCGAGTCAAAGACACAATGCTCAACTTTTGTGAAAAAAATGGATATGCGCTTACTTCTCGAATTAAAACGATTGAATCTTTAGCGGAAAAAATTGAAACGGGTAGATTTAAGCAATGGTCTGATCTAGATGATTTATTTGCTTGCACAGTTATTATACCAACTCTAAATCAAGAACAAAAAGTAACACAATTTTGTCAAGATACCTTTGAAATTAGTAAAATTATTAGACGAGGGCAAAATAAAAAATCTCCCGAAACTTTTCGATTCGACTCAACTAGAATTTATGCTCATTTAAAAAGGGTGGAAGATGCTAACGCAGACCAGTCGTTAAGTATTTTTAATATTCAATTTGAAATTCAAATTAAAAGTGCTTTTGAACACGCATGGGCAGTTTCAACTCATGATTTGGTTTATAAAAGTTCTGAAATTGATTGGAAGAGATTCCGTTTAGCAGCACAAATAAAAGCTACTGTTGAACAGCTAGACACACTGATTCTGGCATTTGAGCAAGTATCTCCTACTATACAAGAGAGTGACTGTCTTGAAATCAAAAGAAAGCGTCAATTAGCTGTCGCCACCCAAGACCTATTTAAGCAAGCAAAAATTCCCCCAGAACTTAAACCAAAAGATATAACTCGTTTTTGCGATAACTTATACAGTATTCTTGCCAGTGCTGGGAAAGAGGACAAAGTTCAAGAGGTTATTAAGTGTATTAGAGAAAAAGTTCAGGCAACACCAACTAATAAAATTCCTCTTAGCATCTCCTTGCTCCAATATTTTTTGGCGATTTTAGTAGACAATAAAATTATTATTTTGCCTTTGGAAAAGTATTATTATCACATAACCGAACAATTGATCACGCTTTATCCAAATTGTTTTTCTAATGTTGATTCTGCTTTTAAATATGATACTTAACTGTTTCAACCTTTTTGCACTATTTTTAATATCAGACTGACCAAACCCACCAGCTGTATTCTAGCTCGTCGCTGGCGTCACCAATGCGATCGCTAATGTTGTCCTCTGCGTCAACGTAACAGGCTAAAAAAGCCCCCGCAAAATTTATTATTAATCCTATTTTGTTTTAATTCCAAAAATATTGGACAGGTGCATTAGCTAAATTCTGATGAATTAAAACAGAGGATATAAACCAAGAATACTTCAACGGATAGAAACGAATGCGATCGCTTTGGTGTACGCTGCTTTTTAAGATGCAGTACCCAGAACTAAGCAGGAGGTGTCATGACTTCACAACAAGCGAGAGCAAACGAGCGGGTGCTGGTCGCAGGTGCTACGGGAGGCGTAGGACAACTGACGGTAGCAAAGCTATTGGAAAAAGGCTATACAGTTCGCGCTCTCACCCGCAGCGCTGAAAAAGTTCAGAAAATGTTTGATAATCGGGTGGAAATTGCCATCGGCGACATACGCCAATCAGCCACCCTCGCTTCCGCCGTAGAGAACGTTACCCACATCATCTGTTGTACCGGAACCACAGCCTTTCCGTCCACAAAATGGGATTTTGACCAACTTGACCAGGCTAAGGGTTTCCAAAGTCTAATTGAATGGGGCAAAATACTTATAGATGCAGATTACCGCAATACAAAAGCTAGGAATAGCCCCTTACAAGTCGATGCATTAGGAGTTATCAACCTAGTCTCTGTAGCCCCAAAAAATCTAAAGCGGTTTGTTTTTGTATCCTCCTGCGGTATCTTGCGGAAAGATAAACCACCTTTCAGCATTCTTAATGGATTTGGCGTACTCGATGCCAAAGAAAAAGGCGAGCAAGCTATTATCAATTCTGGATTACCCTACACTATTATTCGCCCAGGACGCCTGATTGATGGCCCCTACACTTCATATGATTTAAATACGCTTATGAAGGCAACAACAGATGGAAAATTGGGCGTCATCGTGGGTACGGGCGATACTTTAAACGGCGATAATAGCCGGATTGACGTTGCAGCTGCCTGCGTAGAATGCATCAGCAACCCAGCTTCAGAAAGAAAAGTTTTTGAGATAGTAAACAAAGGATCGAGGCCATCTTCTATCGACTGGGAAGGGCTTTTTTCTAGCCTTCGGTAGGTTGACCTCACCCCCCGCCCCTCTCCTTCAAGGAGAGGGGCGTAATGCCATATTACCAATCGTCAGACTGGGGTTTATTTAACTCTGGTTCTGGCTCTGGTTGTGGTAGCGTTTCTGAGTTAGCTGATAATGGTTTGACTACCCGCGCGATCGCTTCTTGTACAAATGCTTTCAAAAACTCATCTTTGCGATTTAATTGAAACTGTCTTTGCACTACTTCGGTAATCCCACCATCGCCCCAATCTTGATCGTGGCGGAAATATTCAATAAAACTCTTACCCGCAATTCGAGTAAGATAAGCCGCTGTAACTCCCTGAATTGCTTTACCAATTGGATACGCGGCAACGCTCAATTGTAATGCTGTTGAAAGCAGTTGAATTGCACCTTGGACAATTCCCAAACTTGCCAAAGTTTTACCCAAAGATAAGGCTAATTCCCTGCCTCGTTCGACATTCAAATCGCAGCCGTAAACTCTGCCAATTTCTACTACCATTTGGGCATTTACAGCCGCAGTAGCTAACAAATCCACGACGGGTAATGGAGTTACTGCAATCACGCCAGCACCAATCCATTGAAACCGTTCTACTATTTTCTCAGCCTGACGCCGCCTTTGAGCATCTAGCAAGCGTCGCGCTTCTTCTCCCAAACGCTGAGATTGCAGTAATATGTTGTCTGCTACTAAGTCTTCTCCCTCGGCTCTGAGAACTGCTGCCATTCGGCGAATTAAGGGCATTACATCTGGATCGGGTTGTAAGGTATCGCCCGTTTCTAGTTCTACTGATTGGGGATTAGCAGCGATCGCCACTACATCCAACGTAGCTATAAATCCCCTCACTCGTTCTCGCAAACGGGCTAAAATTGTTTCCTTATCTTCTTCTGTATAAAGATCCGTTTTGTTGAGAATCAGGAGCGATCGCTTGCCAATTTCTGCTAATGCTCGTAGTGGATTATACTCCGACTGTCGCAAGTCGTTATCCACCACAAACAACAACAAATCTGCTTCTGTCGCCAACTGTCGCGCTAACTGTTCCCGCTGAGTTCCAGCAACTCCAGCTTCTAAAATCCCTGGCGTATCGGTAATTAAAATCTGGCGCGAAATGCCTTTCAACTTGAGGCAATAAGTTTCCCCCACCTCAGTCGTTCCCATTGGCGCATCCACCTTGCCAACCATGCGTCCAATTAAAGCATTTACCAAAGAAGTTTTGCCAGCCGAACCCGTACCAAAAACAACAACAAGCAATTCCCCGCGAGATAAATTGGCTTCAATTTCACGCGATCGCAGGAGTAACGCTTGTCGCGCTACTTCATCTTGAATTTGTCCTACTTGTCGCCGCACAGCTTTCAGCGTTTCCTCAGCCGCCTCAGTCTTAGCTTCCGGGACTTTGGGAAGGCTACGCAGAGTGCGCGATCGCGCAGGCTTGCCTTGCACCATCGTTACATAGTAGACAAACACAGCAATCAACATCCCCAGCAGACCAATTACCAACAACAGCAGCAGATTTGCCAGCAGGGGTGCTGTAAAAGAAATTTGAATATAGAGCCGATTTAGAGAGATAATCAGCCACAGCATTAGCCCCAGTATTAAACTGAGGCCAGCAATCAGCGTCAATAAGCGCGGCAGGGGCATGGACGGGATTGTAGTAGGGAGATGCTTACGATCTTAATCTCCCAAACATTGTCTGCTATCAGCGACAAGCAATATATGCTCCCACACCTAAACTAGAGAGTATTACAGAGTTTTTCTCAAGTCAGATGCTAGAGTTGACGTGTCGCGATTTTCGCTAGCTTGGTAAACCACAAAATATATACTTAATTACTTTTTAAATACATCCCCCAGAGGATAGAGTAATGACCTCTGCTCCAAATGCAAAAAAGCCTCAGCTACCTTCAAACAATGCTTTAGCTTTGCCAGCCAGCGTTTCAGGCTGGTTCAACCGGATAACTCGCCGCCTCAGTGTTAGCCAAAAGATTAGTTATGGATATGGTATTGCCCTTGGAATTGCCATTTGCGGAACAGTTGGCGGGTTCATAATGGGCGATCGCTATCAGCAAAAAGCTATCGAGGCACGCCAAGATGCCAACCAAGAACTAAATCTTCTCCATAGCTTGCAGGAGGGTGTACTAAAGGCACGTTCGCACCAACAACAGTTCATTCCTTTGACACAAAACCCGGAAATGTTACAGGACGAATACTTGCATTTTTTGGAGCATGCGGCTGAAACCGAGCAGGTATTGTCTGAACTCAAAGCTTATGCAAATAGTGGAAATTATCAAAACAGCAAACACGCTGAGGGGCTACCAGGCTTTCTACAAACTTACGAAGCCGTACCAGAAACATACTTCCGGCAGGTAAAAGAAGTGGCGAGCCAAATCGATCCGGTTAATTTAACTTTAGACAAGAGAGAGGCGGCACAAAAATTACTTCTAGATTTCACCAATGGCCCTGTAGCGCTCAAATTTGATGGCCTTTCAGACGAGTTAACGGAAGTAATTAAGCTTTCCTCTCAGGATACTCAGTATGCAGAATCTACTTTAGCTGATGCAGAAAGACTTCGATTCCAGATCGTTACCATAAGCATACTGTTGTCAGTTGCAACTGCCATACTTTTAGCTATATATACTGACATCTTGCACCAGAACATATGTATTATGTGACTACTGCTGTCAATTGAAGCTCCAACCCAAAGGTTTTTAATAAAGGACGTGTTCGTTCAACTTCAAGCAAAAGGAGGAACACCACCAGTTCAGGCAACAGGGTTTGTAATGCGAGATGGGCACAAGCTCCCCAGTCAGGAAGTTGCGATGAGTTGGTGGATAGGTAAGCCCAGTGAGCCAGAGTAAAAGCAATCAGCGACAGCACAAGCCAACGGTATACTCCCAGCAGGGTGCCTTGACCAAATCGATGTAAGCCAAAGCGATGTTTGCTGGTCTTAAAGAATCCCAATACTTCTCGGTTAAGCCCAAAATCAGGTAAATTAACTGTTGTCCCCTAACAGGCGGTCGTAAAATCGGTGCATCTCAGAGAATTCTCGTTTATATCTCCGGTCATAGAAG